>JAQGHT010000571.1 GCA_028291565.1 Planctomycetaceae bacterium
CGCTGGGCCGAGGATTAAACTTCATCAACTCTTTCGGAGAATGAACTGTTCGCAAGAGTCGTTCGCGAAATACAAGATGAGAAGGACCATTAATTGGTGCGCAACTGAATTCAGAACCCTCAAACACCAGCGAACGGGTCGACGGAAGAACAGAAAACCAGTTCTCCGAATCCATCGGATCTGTATCAAACGCAATCATGTTTGCACAAGAACGCTCTGGAACAGACGGGAAGTCCCGCTCGATTTCAGATATTGTGGTAAAGCGATTTGGCTCAACCACAGCGAAAGGGCCGGAGTAAAACGAGTCCTGAAATCGCCTTTTCTTGCCAAACATCGAGACCCCAGTGGAATTGAAGTGGAACGGATTGTGAGCCTCGGTCCCACCCCCGTTTTTCAACCAATCTTATTACGGAAGCAGATCTTCTGGAACCCCGCAAGGAAGGAGGGGCGATCGTGGCGGCGCTGGAGACGGACTGCAGTCGCCCCAGGCTGTCGTAGGTGTAACTGTAGGCCGCCGACGGATCCGACACCGAGGCCAGCTGGCCCTGCGCCGTGTAGTGGTAGGCGATATCCCGCGCCACCTGCGTGCCGTTCATCCATTTCTCGTCGGTGACCTGGTAATCGGGCTGTCCGTCATAGACATAGTGATAGGCGAATGTCCGCTGGTTGCCGTTTCGATCGGTCGACGACGTCAGATTGCCCACGGCGTCGTAGGTGTAACTCCGAGTCCCATCCGTCGTGACATAACGTTTCTACCGATTTAACCGGAGTATTTCGCATTTCGGCAAAGCGATGCGAATAAGTTTCTCATCTGTCGGACTTAGCTTGCTGCTCGATACGTACAAACATTTCAAGCCTTTCAGTTGACTAAGGACGTCGATTTCTTCCGAACGCAAATCGATTCCGTCGAAAAACAAATCGCGTAACTTTTCGCACCGCAGGAGATTTTGAAGCCCTTTTGCGGTGACTTTTGTCGAGCATAGTGCTAGAAACTCCAACGATTTGGCACGTCCGATGTATTCCATCGACTTGTCGCCTATGTCCATCTTGCTCAGTGAGAGTCGGCGCAAATTATCAATTCCTTTGAATTCATCAAGAAACTGAATAAGCGATGATTCACCAAGCTGGGTATTGTCAAGCAAAAGTTCATTCAAGTTTTCCAGATCGCAAAGGAATTCGAGTCCGTCGGAGATGTGCGTACCATTAAGAGCCAATCGGTTAAGGTTCTTGAGCTGACCAATCACCGCCAAGGACTTGTTGGTGATTGGCGCATACCCCAAGTCCAGCCGCTTGATCCATGGAGCCAGTTTCAACTGCTGCACACCTAAATCGGATGTGGAACAAGTTACATCTTCTAGGCATTTTAGATCTTTCACAAAACTCAGGGCTGCTCCGGGATCGCCTGACCTCTGTGACAAGGAGAATTTCCTCAAATCAGACATCGCTGACATCCGCGAAAGCTGCTCCGCTGTGGGAATCGCCTCAACTCCGAATTCAATAATTCGAATTTGTTTCAGTTCAACGAGCCGATCGATCAACCGATTTGAGACTGGGGCAAAGACATAAATCGCATAACCGTCCGTGAGAATCTCGAAATTTGCTCCTAGCTGTTTCAACTCATTTAGACGGCTATCACTTGCGTTCGGTCTCACAACTTCTTCCCCACAACATCGTCGACGCACACCAAATTCTCGGCGGGCCGGGTAATCTGTGGCACAAAATTGCCAGGTCTGACGAGTTCTAAAGGTTCACGGACATCGTTTGTCAAATACGCAGAAGCTTCAGAGGAATATTCGATCCCCTCGAACGGCGAGACCGTGAAATAGGTCCGAATGAATTGCTCGGATGTGTTTATCACGTCCAAAAAATGTCATAATCCTAACCGCCGTTATTTGCATTTACATATTCACATTGTTCGATTAGCCATCCTCAAAAAAACGCGTTCCCTCTTTTGCTCTCGTGGTTATCATTCATTGTGCTTCTCTTTAGGATTCTCTAATCAACAAATGCAATGTCGAGAGGCCCGTTTTGAATGACTCCAGCATGAATACCCTGATGGTTTACATCAACGTAGACTCTGTGCTCTCGGGTAAAAGTGCCATTGAACTCAAATATTTGCACGAGCGGAGCGTAAGGGTCTGGCAAACCATAATTCACAACCTCGGATGAATGCGTCCTCTTTATGCTGAGCCAATTCAGGATGTTTGACAGGGATTCGTACTCCACAATCGAACACGCATACGAAGATAGGTCTGCAGCATATTGGGTTGCGCTATCAACACCCGGCACGACGGCGGATGGAATATTAGCAAACGGCAGCGCCGCCTCGATGCTCAACCGCCTTGCCCACAGCGCCTCCCTGCGAAGAAACTCTCGCATCAGGTCAACACAAACTGAAGTACTCACCGCAGTAACTTGCCGTGGTTGTCGTAAGAGCTTAACTACATCGTCAATCGTCTCAAGCATAATTGTCCTCTGAGCTAATTTCCAATGCGACCATGGGCCAAGGCCAGAAGGATATAGCTTCGTGCCAGGTTGCAGATTTGGGATCCTGGGGGCGAGGTTATGTGCCCCTGTCGGTAGCTCAATGCCGCCAGGACCGAATTCGCGGTACGGCAGGCCGTTCTTCATTAGAGAGTGTTCAATATATTCGTGGGAAAAGAGGAGCTGTACTCTTTCTAGTTCGGAATGCGGACTGCAGTCGCCCCAGGCTGTCGTAGGTGTAACTGTAGGCCGCCGACGGATCCGACACCGACGCCAGCTGACCCTGCGTCGTGTAGTGGTAGGCGATATCCCGCGCCACCTGCGTGCCATTCGGCCATTTCTCATGCGTGACCTGATAAGAAGCTTTGTTCTCTGTTCAGAGCAGTACACGTCCCTTGTTTTGTTGAGATCATCTGTCTATATCTGCGGGAGAACTATACGTATAACGATCTACACATGCGAGACAATACTGTTCTACTCGTGATTGCTCAATAATGTGAAAAACTCATCCATTGTATCGCAGAGATAGAAGTTCTCTTGCCCAATTGTGCGCAGAAAGACAGTACCGTCATCCGTTTCTCCAGTTACGGTGGCGATCATGAGTAGACAGCCAGTACTTGTCCTACCGATGGGCAGTATTATCGGCGGATCATTGTCGTCAAATAGTGCAAGGTCGCGTTCATTTCCAAGCTCCGCAATTGGGTTGGAGGCATCAATTCCACTTAAAAATGTCAGGCATTCAATGGGGTGGTCTTCTTGGCCACCGATTATTGCTGGTTCTTTGAATATTCCACCGTTCCAGTCCAGAAGAAATCTGCGATAATGATCGGGAAGTTGAATGGCAATCCGTTTTTCCAAGTCCGATATGGCCTGTTCGGTCGGTTGCGCAAATCGGCTTTTACACCAACGCGAATACGCATGGTCAATTACTGACATAGAGTTTCCTTATCCTATTGGCCCTTGACCAAGATTGACCCGCCATGGATCCTCAAAATAGTGAGCACCGTCTTCATCAACATATCCGATTGGAACGAAGTCTTTGTCAAAAATCGGAAGCTGCTTGCGATCAGTCCCGGGTATAAACTTCGGCCCGCGAATGAGACTTCCAGGGATATATTTACCGAATTTCGCTTCAAACGTCGCGCGTAGTTCCTTGACTTCATCATTGTTTATGATGATCGATTCCCCCTTTCGAGGGCCAGCGACGAAACGCATCTTCGGACTCCCAGTGAAATTCAAAAAACCAGGAAGGTCGACGACGAAAACTGATCCACATCCATCCGCGAAGAAAAACGGTCGGTCGAGTGTTTGAAAATCCTGGTGAAGAATTCCTGCTCCCTGTAATGCGTCTCGTAAGTTCATATAGACATCAAGAACGATGACTGAACGAACGATTTTACCGCCAGGTTTCGTGCTGGTCCCTCCAGGGGTCACGCCGACATCCGCAGGCTTCACGCTCGTATCAGGGGGGCCGTTCTTCGCAACGACGCATTGATTTGGCGACTTGACATCCGAAGCAGGATTTGGCGTATTCGCGGATTTCGCGGCCTTTTTCGCTCTCAGGTCTGCTCGAACCGGCTTGGCTGGTCCTTGGTGTGCCACGGCGGCATGTTTGTTACTGTCCACCAATTCGAGTTTTGTTGAGCCAGGCTCGCCCGCGTGGTTCCATGTCCAGTCCTCGGTCCGCTCCCAATTCGGATCTCTCAGCAGTTCTCGCATTTTTGCGTCAGCAGGGCCAAAGTCGCCTTTCCCACCGTCTACCAGTTTTTTGATGTCGACTGTGGCTGCATTCGGATCACCTTTATAATACCATTCGGATGGAAAGCCACCTTCGGCTATGTAGTTATTCTTGAATGTGACTTTTGCGCCGACAATTCCTGCTACTCCGTTTTTTGCTGTATCGCTGTACTGAAACGTTCCATTCCCCTTTATTCCCGCAATCCACGTTCCGCGATCGTCCGCTGGCAAGTGTATCCGTTCAAGCCCACTCGGATCGATTGCATTCGTCACCGAGTTCCCCACGTACCGTTGGACGTTGGTATCACCAGCGGCAAATCCCAGCGGGTCTTCTGAGATGAATCGTCCGGCGTGGGGGTCGTACCAGCGGGCTCGATAGTTGTACAGATTTGCGTCGGTGTCCCAGATTTGGCCGGTGTAAGCGTACCGGATCTTTTGTTGGGAGGCCTGGCCGGTTTGTGGGTTGACCTGTGCGAGGATCTGGCCGTAGGCGTCGTAGACAACGTGGTCCACGATCTGTGTCTGGCCGGTGGTGGTGTTGCGCTGAGCCCAGTCTCGGACTGTTCCCTGATTGTCGGCCAGGGCCCAGAGGACCGTGTTGGGGGTCTGGCTGGTAGCGGGGATCTGCTCGTCGGCCAGAACCTGGTCCACGCCGGGACCTTGCAGATAACGATTTGTCAAAGAGCCCGTGCCGACGTCGGCCACCAGCACGATGTTCTCGCCATCATACACGTAGGACTCGGCCGATTCATAGATTCCATCGCCGTTGCTGTCCAGATCTTTGCGAATCAGGCGGTCGAACGCGTCGTAAGCGTAACGGACCTGCTTGGTCACGGTGCCGTTGGCCGTGTGGTAGGCCACGTCGGTCAGACGGCCTCGGAAGTCCCAGGCGTAGGTCACGAAATTGCCGGTGGCGATTGCCGTTTGCTGGGTGCGGTGTCCTTCCTGGTCGTACTCGTAGTTGTACGTCCCGTCTGACAGCAGCCGGTTGTTGGTTGAGGTCTGATAGCCCGACAAGGTCCGGTTGCCGTTGGCGTCGTAGGTGTAGGCCTCGTCCGCCTGCACGGTCGGGTTGCTGTGGTTCGCGGATGTCAGCTGGCCGCTGGCGTCGTAGGTGTAGCTCGTGGTGCCGTCGGGGGAATTGAAATTCGTGATCCGCCCGGCCGAGTCGTAGCTCCAGCTGTAGCCAGCCAGCGAGACCGGATTGGTGTGCGCCGGCCCCGTGGCCTGGGTGTAGGACAGACTCTGCAAGTCCCCAGCTGCAGTGTACGAATAGGCCGAGTCTGCAACGGGCTGCTGGGCACCCAGATCGGCGTAACGGTCAATCTGACTGAACTGGCCGACGGCGTTATAGGCGAAGTCGACTCGCTTGGGAGCAACCGTGTTCCCGCCTTGACCCTGCTGCGTGATCTGGACGACCTGACCCAACGCGTCGTAGGTGTAGGTATTGAGAAAATCGGCCACATTATTGACGGTGGCCGAAACCGTCCGCTGCCGGCTTTGCGGCTGATAGCCGTACGTCAGCACGGAAGTGGGGTTTCCGGTCGTGGCGGCGCTGGAGACAGTCTGCAGACGGCCCAAGCTGTCGTAGGTGTAACTGTAGGCCGCGGACGGATCCGACACCGAGGCCAGCTGACCCTGCGTGGTGTAGTGATAGGCAATATCCCGCGCCACCTGCGTGCCGTTCATCCATTTCTCGTCGGTGACCTGGTAATCGGGCTGTCCGTCATAGACGTATTGGTAGGCAAACGTCCGTTTGTTGCCATCTCGATCGGTCGACGAAGTCAGATTCCCGACCGCGTCGTAGGTGTAACTCCGAGTCCCATCCGTCGTGATTTCCGACGTCGGCTGGTTGTCAGCGTTGTAATTCCACGTGGTAAGGTTGTTGTCCGGATCCTTGAGCGTCTTGAGGTTCCCGACCACGTCGTAAGTATAGAACGTGCTGTTGTTGTCGGCATCCTTGGACTGAATCAAGCGGCCGGTGGTTGCCGAATAGATCGAATTGGTGGTGCCGCCGTGGGGATCCGTGACCTGCGTCAGCCGTCCCAGTGTGTCGTAGTCGTAAGACGTCACGTGATTCAGCGGATCGGTGACCGTCTGGACCTGCCCATTCCGAGGATCGTACGTGAATTGCGACGTATGACCGGCGAAATCGGTCGCTGAAATCACCTGTCCGGCGGTATTATACGAGAAATACTCATGCTGGTTCGCCGCGTTGATGATTTCCGAAGTCCGGCCATTCGCATCATACTTGTACTGCGTGACGGCCGAAGTCAGCGGATCCGAGCCATCTGGATCAGGCGAGGTCACTTGAGACATCCGCCCGGACGTGTAGGCATAGACGGTGGTTCGTCCGGTGGAATCTGGCGTTTTGATCAAACGTCCCTGGCTATCGTATTGGTTCTTGGCCGTGGGCGTATCAGGATTGCCGGCAGTGTTTTCAGTGCGGCGGAATCCTGGCATCCTCGGTTTGATCAGATCTCACAATTTACCTGCCTTGCTACTCCGATTAGTTATTTTCGTTCCAAAATAACTCATGCGGGCGCCCGCGCGGATACACGACGTTGAACCAGCCCATGGAAAGCCAATGAGACTCTGATTCTCGAGGTGGGTATTTGGCGGAGCGTGGAGGTAATCCGCCCTCTTTCACGTAAGCGTTGAAGACAGTACAGAGGGAACACAAAAACACCGGATCTTCAACCCCCGGAAACTCTTCCTGCCACGGACGGCGGCTTAACGTTCGCTCCGTAAACATTGAATGCCCCCCGACCTTCGCTGCACAAAGCGTGTAGACATCCCACATATACACCCGCTTTGTAGGAGCTGGCTTAAAATCAGTGATTATCGCGCCTTTGGCATAATATGGTCCCACTGTTCCATATCCGTCTGGTGGAGGAGGTATGTCGTCCCGAACAATCAATTCAGCATTCGGTTCGGCTTTGTGCCATTGAAGATGTGCTGCAGCAGAAGTGGCAT
>JAQGHT010000576.1 GCA_028291565.1 Planctomycetaceae bacterium
CACGCAGCCTGGAGCTGAAATTGGGGACGATTCCAGAAGCCGTCCCTGCAGAACTTGAACCGGCCCTGATTCCCCCACCTGCGAAAACCGAAGCCGCTGCCGACGCGGACGCAAAAAATCCGGCCGACAAAGCCAACGACAAGATTCAAAGGCCCAAGACAGGTTTGATTTCGGAGAAATCGACCGCACACAATCAAGATTACTGGGCTTATGTTCCAAATGACTATAACGCAGCCTATCAATATGCACTGGTCGTCTGGCTGCATCCGCCCGGCGACACCTTTCAAGCGGCGGCATTGAAGGGCTGGATGCCGCAATGCGAGGAACGCGGCATCATTCTGCTCGCACCAAAGGCACTGCTTCCGATCGGTTGGCAACCGAACGAAGCGGAGTTCGTGAAAGACATGACCGAAGAATTCCAGAAGAAGTATTCGATCGATCGGAAGCGAATCGTCTTGCACGGTATGGGCGCGGGTGGCAACCTGGCCTATCTGCTGGCCTCACAGGAGCGCGAGATTTACCGCGGAGTCTTGACAATCCAAACTCCGGCACGGATCGCGCCGCCTGATCATGAACCCGATTTCCGACTGCAATTCTTCCTGGTGGAGCAACAGAAAGCTCCGGCGGCGAAGGCGGTCAAGACGACCGCCGAGTCACTTCGGAAGCTCAAGTTTCCGGTCAGCTACCGCAGTCTGGGAGGCGATCCAGGAACATATCCTACCCCCGCTGATGTCACAGAATTCGGCCGCTGGGTTGACTTGCTCGACAGAATCTGAAGATCTCAGTTTCGATCCTGTCGAGCCGCCACACTGATCCCGACGAGCAGCCACACTGACTCCGGCTCAACCGAACATGCCACGGAAGCTGGAGAGGAACATCTCTGTTCCGGCATTGGGTTCATTATTGCCCCACATCGTGCGAACCACGTCGTACATCAGGAAACTCGTGACCAGCATCACGGTTGACGACAAAAACAGCATGAAGAATGTGCCGCCGCCCCATTCGGCTTGAATCGGCATCGCCATCCGTCCGGCACCCATTGGTGTCGCGACAAATTCCGAGGAGCTGCTGCCTGCGGTCAGTTCTTCGTCGAAATCTTCGTCGCCAGCTCCGAATACGTCCTCAGTGATCTCATCGTCTTCACCAATGACATCATCAGCAACTTCCATGTCATCCGCTTCGGCAGCGTCAAATTCATCTGCGGAATCGAACGAGTCGGCGGCATCGAGCATGTCCGACGAGCCGAATTCGGTGGTCTGCGCCGAATCGAACAGATCGTCATCGTCATCAGACTTCTTCTTTTTCGCACCCTTCTTTCCGGCGCCAGATTTGGCTGCCGGCGCATCTTCCGTGTCACCCAGCATCACGACGCTGGCGCTGGAATCTTCATCCAGCGAGCTGGCGGTGAATTCAAACTCACTGTCCATCCCGTCCCCGCCAAGCATGGGGACTTCCATTTGCGTGGCACCCATGTCGTCGTCTTGGGCACTCATCAGCGGAATTTCCGGCATCGTGCTGCCGAGGTCCGCCTTTGCCTTTTTCTCTTTTCCCTTTTTCTTGGACGGACCGCCTGACAAACCCTCGAGCGCGATTCCACTGTCTGAAGGCCCCAGCAGCGAAATCCCGCTATCACCGGCCAGAACAAGGCCACTATCGTCAGAATCGAGCGAAATTCCGCTTTCGCCGGCATCCAGGGAAATCCCGCTGTCGCCACCAATATCCAGCGAGATCCCACTGTCATCGGGCTCAAGAGAAATGCCGCTACCGTCCGACTCCAGCGCGATACCGCTGTCGTTGGGCAGTTCAAGCATGATCCCGCTGTCATCCTGCTCGTTGCCAGCTAACGCGATGCCGCTGGCCTCGCCGCCCAGGATGAAACTGCCGTCGGATTCATCAAGATCCAATGAGAACGAATCATTGCCCGCGCCCACGAGCGTCACGTCACTGTCGCTGCCTGCGCCCCCGCTCGATCTGACCGAAGTTGGATCAGGGACCAGTTTGACATCGCTATCACTGCCATCGTCCGAACCGGTACCCGGCGAAATCAACCGGACATCACTGTCCGAGTGCTGCATATCGTCGGAAGACATCAGATCGATTTCTTCGTCCGGCAGCAAACTGTCGTCGAAGACCAGTCGCACGTCGCTGTCCGAGCCCGACAAATCGCCGCGGTTTTTGCGAACGATTGTGGGTTGTTCGCCGAGCGATTCGTCGGCTTCAGCACCCAGATTAATGGACGAGCCTCCGGAGTCCCGACTCGAATCGTCATCAAACAGAACGGTTCCAGCCAAGTCATCCTTTTTCTTCGGAGTGGGAGGAGAAGCACGCATGATCGGAACTTCGGGATCCGAATCGGCTTGGCATTTCCGCCCCAATTCGTCGATGTCATCTTCCCGAAACTTCCAGGTGCCACGATCCGCGAAAGCGCGAATTTCACCTTTTTCCCGAAGTCGCTTCAGATCATCAGAACCAATCCCCAAACGGTCGGCGGCTTCTTCGATGCTGAGATATTTCTTGGCCATATTGACTGACTCCCGCAGAGTCCTAATTGTGTTCTGAGACTGCTACTCCGGTAGCGAAGGGAATACCGACACGTCCCTGTCGGGTTGGCGGAACCATTTCCACCGGAATCTGCATCGCAGACTCCGTCACAGGAGAATCACCTAAATTGTAACAAGATACTGAAACTGTAAAGCTTGAAGTGAAACATCTTGAACAGTGATCAAGTTCCGAACAATGTCTCAGGTTTCCCGCCGCAGCCTAAACACTTTCCGCGCAAAGGGAAGATTGCCTACGGTGGCTATCGGACCAGTTGCGCGACAAACCTTACCCAGCTTTATTTTGCCCTATAGACCGGTCCAAAAGCTATAGCAGTTGAAATTTTCCCCAGATCCCCAACCCAGTCAACTGCTACAGCTGCTACGATCGCCAGAGTTTAGCAAATTCAGCAACCTCGAGCGGTCAAATTTTCGCCCAAAGTCGAGCGTCCCATTGACATCCACCCTTGACGAGTGCAGCAGGGCGCTTCAAACCGCCAATCGAATGACTTGGTATTCAGTTTATTCCACCCTATTGCCCATCAACTCTCAAGGGCAAAGCGGAAAAGAGTTCACATTCCTGTGAATTCACATTGTCTTCCGTGCAAGAAGACGCGTTGGGTGAAGCTCGCTCCGTTAAGACCTTGCACGCATCACGGCAAGTGGGGCAAGCCCGTGACTCCTGGACGATTTCGTGCCCAGTCCCGCCAAAATCGGGGATCCATTTCGACTTCTTCGGATCACGACGACGTTCGTCACGCGAACGCCGTTTGCCCCGTTCACGGACCGGATAAATTTTAGGACGAGTTTTCAACACAACGAGACTGGACGGGATGCCGGGCCCAACCAGGACCTGGCAGAATTCGCATCGAAACATGAATCGAGCCATTGTTTTGACCGGCCGGGAGGCTCAATGCCGACTGGTGTGAGGAAATCAAAACGAAAGTGCAATAAAAAAGGTGGCACGACGGGAACGTCGTGCCACCTGACAATTATCGTGACTCGCTCTGCAACTCGGAAACCGACGTGCAGCACCTAAGACTGTCTTGAGACTAAGAAGCAGACAAAATACCGAAGAACCAGCGGGCTTACATCAACCGCTCGCCAGGTTGCTTGTCTGCATCTAACTCGTCTTATTTATTCCCATCACTCTTCAAACTGAAGCTGATCATGAACCAGCCCTTCTCATCAGGGATCATGTAACCGCCTGACGGCTTGAAGTATTTTTTCAACACTTCGAATTCGGGAAGGGTACTCGTGTCGATCTTGAAATCGTCCTGTTCAATGGCTTCAGTCAAGGCACCACTCTTCAAGGCGTCATACAACAACTTGAGCTGCGCGTCAGAGCGTTGAAAAGCAAGTGAAGAGGTCTGATCGGGGAAACGCTTGGCGAGGATCTTGTAGACCTCAGAATCGACCAGAGCATCCCGGTCTTTATCAGGACGCAACATCGATTCCAATTCGGCGACATGGGTCGCGAAAACGAGATGCTTTTTCGTAATTGCAAAGCCCAGATGAAAGGGGGACTTTTCATCCCCATCCGGAGCGGGCATTTCGAAAATCTTCTCTCCCTGGAATTCACGCACTTTGAACGGGAAGCCTTCCAGATCGGCAAGCTTCTCAAGCACCTTCTTCATGGGTGCTTCATCTTTCAGTTCCAGACAGATCAGGTAACGCTCTCCGCCGATCAGTTCCGCCTGCTCGGGGACATGCCCCACGATCGCCACTGTGCCCGTCAGATGGTCGATGATGTCCTTCTTGATGTGAATTTTGGGCCCGCCTTCCTGTTCGGCAAGATCGTCAACGATCTTACCAAATGAACCGGCACCCAAAAACGTTTCATACAAAGTCTCGACGGTGTTATAGGCTTCGGCGACATCCCAATTCACGGCACCATAGGTGCTGGCATCCGCAGAGACCCATTTTGGCGGAGCCAGGTTTTTCTTCGGAAATTGAAATGCATTCAGAACACCAGACGGAGGCGCTTCGACGTAAATCAACGTACGGGTGACCATGTCGTACTCATCGGTCCCCATGTCCAGCGACCCGCCGATTCCCTTGATTTTATCCAGTCCCAATGAGGGCAGGAAACCCAGGGCGACGGCCGTTTCCGTGGGCCCCAAATTCGCCATCGCCATCCCACCTTTGAACAGGCCGATGGGATCCAGGTACCAAACCATCTGCGGCGCGACTTCCGAATTCTCGCCGCGGCATTTTTCCTTCAGATATTTATACGCCTGCTTATCCGCGAAAATCCGCTCATGCTGGCCATCCCAACGGGTTAACACGGACTTGACAATGTCCACCCGACTACCGACGACGAGCAATGAGTCTTTTATGAAATAAGCCACGCCGTTCGTGCTCTTCGGCTTCTTCTTTGTTTTTTCGTCGTCGTCTGCATCGTCGGCAGGAGTCATCTCATAGAAGATGATCTGAGTGCCATCGACGTCTTCCTCGGTCTTTTTCGGCTGCAGGTCGGCCGCTTCGAAAGCCTTGGGCAGCTTCTCAATGAGCTTGTCAATGGACTCTCGTTTATCGCCGAAATCCAGAAACGCGACCGCACCCATTTGTTTGCCAGCGGTGTGCACGACCGCGATGCTGAATTCGCCTTGCGGAACGGCCAAAACGTCGTTTAACGGCAATCCAACGATGGTTTCAAATTTGGTCTCCAGCTCGCCCCATTTTCCTTCGAACTGCTTCAGAAAAGGAGCAATTTCCTTATCCTTGAGAAGTTGTCCCAGTTGGGTTTTGTCCCAGCTGGATTTCAGTTCGGTAATGTTGCGGATTGAGAAAAAGCCAATAACGTCGTTCCCGAGCCTGCGCTCGCTGGGAATGGCATCAGCGGCTCGAATTTCCAAAACGCTCGTGAACACTGCGATCAACGGCACCAGGACCACGATGCGGGTCCACGACAAACAGCGTCGCATGAAAGACTTCCTTTCGATTTCAGAAATACCCACGCACGACAGCACACCGAACAGTGCGCGGGACAAGTGGCTTGGGTCGTAAGAGTCGCTTTTCCCCCCGCGCGGATGAAAATATCGCATTCGGACGGTCATCACGTATCGCCCATGCGACAGCTGCTCCCGAGAGAAGAATCACGTTGCTAACAGTGTAACGGACTGACCACAAAACGCCAGACTCGACATGGTCAGCAGGCAATCAAGGCCTGGCAATAGTTACTGGGACATCAACCGCAACGTGCGGGCATCTGGTTCTGAATTCCCTGATGGCGATGAACCAGGGGGCGGGACACCCTTCGAGTTCCTGGCGGCCGAACGAACTGCCAGGAATCATTGCCATACTTTGTAATCATCAAAAAACAATACCCGGTGGGGACCCACCGGGTTTTGAAATTGGTTGATTTCTGGCAAACTCTCGTCCTCCCGGCAGCCGACTCCACAAAAAGGCGGAGGGCAACGGGAGCATTGCTTTCTGGCAGTCAACTACTTCTTAGCAGTCAATGCTCCACTCAAGGCACTGACATAATCCAACGTGATTGCCAACAGTTCATCGTTATAGAATTGATCGGGGAAGATCGGACCTTTACCCTTCTCATTTGGCTCGTCCGCTTCTTTCTTGGTCTTCTCTTCTTCTTCGAGTCGTTCCTGCTTCAATTCGTCCTCATTCAACGAAATCGACTTTCGCTTTTTGCGATTCACCGACTTCTGAATGTTCAGATTGACGTCCTGGAATTCTTTGGAAGCCGCAACCCGAGCTTTACTACGCTCCCGCAGCAGGCTGACCAGTGCCGTGGTCACGGCATGATACGACTTGTGTTCCGCAGCGCGAATTTTGTCGAAGGCGATGACGTTATCCAGAGATGATTCTCCGAGATCCAGGTGATCCAGGACCGAGGGCAAAACCACGTCCGAGGGCACACCCATCTTTTGCGTCGAATCGCCATTGACTCGATAGAACTGATTGATCGTCAGCTTCAATGCACCGCGATCAGGAGGGGCGGTTAAAGAGAACAATTTGCTGCCGACGGGCAGCACGTTCTGAACAGTCCCCTTGCCGTGTGTGGTCGTGTCACCCACGACGATTCCCCGTTCGTAATCGCGAATCACGCCCGCGAAAATCTCCGACGCTGAAGCTGACAGGCGATTGCAGACCACGACCAGCGGGCCATTATATTCAATCCCGATATCGTCATCGTCCAACTCCCGAATGCTGCCACGCTGGTCTTTGACCTGGACGACCGGGCCTTTATCAATAAACAGCCCGGACATCTCAATCGCTTCACTCAAAGCCCCGCCGCCATTAAACCTGAGGTCGATGAGGATCGCGTCAACGCCACCCTTTTTCGCGAAATCCTGGATAATGGCTTTTACGTCACGCGTCGTGCTCTTGAAGTTTTCCAGTCCCGCTTCCTGACCTTTGAAGTCACGGTAAAAGGCGGGAACATGAATCACGCCGACTCGGCCCTTCGTGCTGGCCACGCGGGTAGAAACATCGATAATTTCGCCTTTGCATTCAGACTCTTTCAACTCAACCTTATCACGGGTGAGTTCGTACATCTTGGATTCCGTCATACCGAACGGAATCACTTTCAGAAAGACTTTCGTGCCCCGCTTGCCACGGATCAAGTCCACGACATTGCTCAATTTCACATTGATGACTTCTTCAATTTTATCCGCGGTCTGGCCAACGCCCACGATGCGATCTTTGGGTTTCAGCCGACCGTCGCGATCCGCGGCACCACCAGGAACAATTTCGGCGACCGTGACATATCCGTCATCGGATTTGAGTGCCGCTCCAATACCATCCAGGCTGAGCCGCATCTGGATCCCGAAGTCGACTTCGGACCGAGGAGACATATAGCTGGAATGGGGATCAAAGGTCTCAGCCAAAGCGGTCAGGAAGATTTCGAGAATGTCCCGGTCTTCCATCTGGTGCATGGTCAATTTGATGTTGCGATAGCGTTTGTGAAGGCGATCTTTCGCCTCTGCTTCCGCAGTCTTTTCCAGGCGGAACAACAGCAGGTCATACTTGATTCGCTTGCGCCAGCGATCGTTCAGCTCCGCTTCGTCGGTAGCCCATTTCAGCTCTTTGGCGTCATAGATCATCGATTCTTTAATCGTGAAATCATGGGGCGCATCGACGAGTTTCTCGGCGATCACCATGCGCTCATCGAGACGCTGTGTATAGCGTTTGAAGACAGAAAAGGCCCATTCCAGATTTCCTTGTTTGACCGCTTCGTCCAGCATTGTCCGAGCCTGATCAAATTCCGTGATATCCGACTGCAGGAAGTACAGCTTTTGCGGGTCCAGATCCTTGACGAATCCATCCACCAGTCGGGATGAAACGGCGTCATCAATTTGAACGTGACTCAGATGCTCCTTCTCGATCATCTGGCAAACCAGTTTCGAGATCATCGCCAATTCAGATTTTGGCGTGGAGAATGTTTGCGCCAGGAGGGCGGTTGCCGCCATGCACATGGCCACGAGAGTAGCCGTGATCGCGGCGCGAGTAGGAGTCTTGAACATCGTGGCCTGCATCGTTCTAAAACGCGAAACAAGGAATGCACATTGCAAAAGTGAAGCCCAGATACTACTTCGATTCATTGGTTGGATTGGATGAATAGTAGCGGTCGGGAAGATTTAAGACAAGATGTTTGTTCGCCCCACAGCCGAAATTCAGCCGTCGGTACTCAAATCGCGTATCAGCCTTTGGGAGGGTCACTAAGGGTAAATCAATGCAGAAAGGGGATCAGGACGGACGAATTCCGCATGATCTGTGCAGTGATACTTTGAGTTTAGATGACAAAAAAGAGAGTCTTCAGCGTCTCTCTGTGGTGAGGTTGGGAACGAGTCATCCTGATCCGTCCGCACCGCAAGAAAGAGTAACCGTGAGTCGCCCCGACACCTGATTCTTCACGCCGCATCGCGTTCGCCCTGTGAAAACTGGCGATTTGAACCTGGACCGCCACGTGGCGGATAACCATATTCGCGTAGTTTCCCGGATAGCGTTCTCAAGCCAATTTGCAAACTTTGGGCCGTCAATTCTCGATTCCCCGCACATCTCGCGAAAGTGGCTTCGATCAATTGCCGCTCCATTTGAATGAGGGTCATTCCCGGGACTCGAATGGCGGAAAATTGCGCCTCGTCTGCCAGCCAGGTCTCGATCATGTCGACCGTTAATTTGCCGCAAGGATTGAGCGTACAGGACCGCTCGAGCAAAGACTCCAATTCGCTTACGTTACCTGGCCAGTCGTGGGCCTGCAATCGAGTCGCCGAATCGACCAGCAATCGAATCGGACCGCTCGCCAGCCGCGCCGAAATTCGGTGCAGTAAATGCTCGGCCAACGGCACAATATCCGAGCGAATTTCCCGTAAGACAGGCGTCTTAATCACCGGCCCGGGGAAATGCCTCAAGAGATCTTCCCGAAACTGCCCCGTTTCACTCAATTGAAACAGATCCTTAGAAGTGACCGCGATCACACGAACGTTGAGCGGAGATTGAGTTCTCTCTCCCATTCTCTGAAACAGCTTTTTTTCGAGGACCTGAGCCAGTATCGCTTGTAACGGCAGGGCAATTTCGTCGATTCCATCAATGACCAGCATCCCTCCGTCAGCCAGGTCGATACGTCCCGGGACACTGGTTTGGTCAGAAACTCGGAACTCCGAGCCCCCATGATAGACACCAGCTGGGAAGGTCACTGAAGACTCCGAATCCAGCATCGCAACGGCTTGCCCGAATAACTCCCGCCCCAGAGATGTCGAGGAATGGACACGGCAATCGATTTTCACGAACGGCCGGTGAGCTCGCTCGCTGGCTTCGTGAATGGCTCGGGCGACCAGGTCACGACCTGTCCCAGGTTCTCCTTGTATCAGGATTGGCCAGTCATTAACGGCGGACGTGGCGATTTGTTCTCGCAAACGCTCAATTTGAGCTGAATTGCCAATAATTGGTGATCGCCTGTTCGCCAGGCGACGCTGCAACTGCAAGTTCTCTGCCCGCATCTGGCTTAATCCATAGGCAGTATCCAGCCAGCGTTTGAATTCATTAGCCGACGTCTGAGGACGAATTTCTGCCAATAGCTGGCATTCATGCGAAGGACGCTTGAATGCCGCAACGTGATCTGTGTCATCGCCTTGCAATAACAGAAACGTTGTCGATGGAAATGACTTCGTCTGGCTGGCCGCGGAATAATGGGGCGGGGGGCAAACGCTTTCAAATGTCTCCTGACCAGTCGATTCCCAGAGAGGGCTGACCGCTGTTCGTCTGTCCGAAGCTTCCAGTGCGGCGACCGCGAATTCCCCTTGTGCCAGCGCGACCGCGAATTGCTCGTCATCCAGCGCCCAAGTGACATTCCATTCAGCGGCGACCGATTGCAGCAAAGCGAACCAGCGTTCGGGTAAACTCGCTTTAACCAATAACTTCCGACGTTCCGCGTGCGAAACGCAAGTCGAATCGGCCGATCCAAACAAACGGGACATAGGTTCCTCCTGGAGCACCCGCGAGTGCTATTCCAGGTTGATGATCAATTGATGATTCACGGATATCAGAGTGGCGAATGAAATGAGCGGAGTGCGGCGAAGGGAGTACTTTTCGAGCGATCTGCTAGCGGCAATCAGTGCAGGTCTGGGGTGGCGGACAGGTATTGTGGAAGTCAATCGGAAAGATTGGGATGGGCCCGGCGAGACCCGAAATAAATCAAATACGGACATTTCTGTCAATCCGAAGTTCGGCAGTGTGGTCCCACCAGTCTGCCCTGATTTGCCACCGTTCCAGTGCGTTTGCGCCTTGCCAGCCGTCGCCGCAACCGCTACCCTGCTGAGTCTGGAGTGTTGGGGAAACTTTCCGCTGACACTCGATTCGCGTCGTAACCGCACGCAGCAAAGCGTGTTACAAAATCATTCCCCCTGAGTTAGTCTTGCGCGACTCCCGTCCTGGGATGTCGGCTTCTGTACGGCGACAGCTTGATGCAGGCTCAAATCCCGGATCACAAACGGATTGTCATCACCGGAATCGGGTTGACATCACCCAACGGCAATAACCTGGCCGAATTTCGCGCCAATTTATTGGCGGGCCGATCTGGAGTGGTACCGTTTCAAACGCGCTATATGGGGGACGTGCTGGCTGGCGTCTGCAACTTCGATGAATTGCGATACCAGAAACGCAAAGAAGTACGCCGTGGCACCCGTGCTGGATCGGTCTCGATTTACTGCGCCCGAGAGGCAATACAAGACTCAGGTTTAGACTGGTCACAGGTCCCCAAGGATCGAGTTGGCGTCTACCTGGGAATTACCGAACACGGCAATGTCGAAACGGAAAACGAGATCTTCGAGATCTCGAAGTTCAACTACGACACCAAAGTCTGGTCACATCACCACAATCCACGGACGGTGGCCAATAATCCGGCAGGTGAAGTCACTCTGAATATGGGCATCACCGGCCCCCATTATACGCTGGGTGCCGCTTGTGCCGCCGGAAACGCGGGCTTCATCCAAGGCATGCAAATGCTTTGGCTGGATGAAGTGGACCTCGCAATTGCCGGTGGCGTTTCGGAGAGTATTCATACATTCGGCATTTTCGCCAGCTTCAATAGTCAGGGAGCTCTCGCCAGCCACCCGGATCCCACAAAAGCGTCGCGACCGTTCGATACTCAGCGAAACGGCATTGTGGTCGCTGAAGGTGGCGGAATCTGTGTTCTCGAACGCTTGTCGAGTGCTAAAGCCCGAGGCGCCAGGATTCATGGCGAAATTGTGGGGCACGCCATCAACACGGATGCAACGGATTTCGTCCTGCCGCACGCCGACCGGCAGTCCCAATGCATGCAACTGGCGCTCAAACGTGCTCATTTATCAGCTGACGACATCGACATTGTCAGCAGCCACGCAACCGCCACAACTCAGGGCGATATCGAGGAATGCAACGCAATCCGCCAGGTCTTTGGCAACCGGCCAAGCCTTGCCGTCAACAATACAAAAAGCTTTATCGGGCACGCCATGGGGGCTGCTGGAGCGCTGGAGTTATTGGGCAATCTGCCTGCCTTTCAGGATGGAATCGCCCATGCTACAATCAATTTAGATGAGCAAGATCCGGCATGTGTGCTGACGCAGATCGTCGCTAACCAGCCTCGTCAAATGGACCGAGTTCGCTATATTCTGAATAATTCATTCGGTATGTTAGGCATTAATTCGGTCGTAATCATCAAAAAGTACGAAGACGCATAGCGAAATCCGCATGCGAATGGGATACGAAGGAGATTGGCTCGATGACGTTGGTAGAGATCAAACAGGTGATTCTGGATATTCTCGAACGCATTACACCTGATGAAGACCTGTCGCAACTGAAGGACGAAGTACCGTTCCGTGAGCAAATGGAATTGGACAGTATGGACTTTCTGGACATCGTCATGGAGTTGCGCAAGCAATACCGGATCCAGATCCCGGAAGCGGACTATCACAATCTGGGGACCATGAACGGCACCGTTTCTTATCTGTTCCCCATGATGCAAGGCTTGAAAAAAGCCCACGCCTGATGGTTCAGGTCAGCCAGCGTCGGGTGCAGGCTTATGGTCGCGATCGAGGTAGGGTTGCGATCGACTTGGGGCATGCCAGCAGTCGATTCTGAAAGTGATACTGTCGGCGCCACGAATGAGTCTTTTTCATACCGATCCCCGAGTTCAATCGTCCGAGACTTGACCGTGCGCGGTATAATGGCGTGATGTGACTATCGTCGAACGTTTTCACCGTTTGTAAACTGATTGATCGAGAACCATCTTACGCTGGACGCTCGCCATGTCGATTTGACGTTCGGGCGGCCTCTCTCACGACGACCGCGATCGTTCGCATGTACGACACACTGATTATCGGTGCAGGACTTTCTGGCTTGTCGGCCGGTATTCGGCTGGCTTATTTTGGCCAGAAAGTGTGTGTGCTGGAGCGGCACTACACGATCGGTGGTTTGAATTCGTTCTACCGCTTACGGCATCGCGACTACGATGTCGGTTTGCACGCTGTCACCAATTATGCCAAACCCGGGACGAAGACCGGACCACTCAGCAAACTCTTGCGGCAGTTGCGTCTTAAGTGGGATGATTTTGATTTACGCCCACAGACCCAGTCTCGCGTGATCTTTCCCGGAGTGGAACTCAAGTTCACCAACGACTTTTCGCTGTTCGTGGAGGAAGTTTCGCGAGCCTTCCCCGCTCAACGCGATGCCTTTCGCCAATTGGTGGCGCGCATCGATTCTCACGACGAACTGAATCTCGGCCAACAACCTGTTTCGGCCCGGCAGGTGCTGGGCGAAATCATCAGCGATCCGCTATTAATTGACATGTTGTTTTGTCCGCTGATGTTTTACGGCAGTGCCGTTCCTGGCGACATGGACTTCAATCAGTTCGTGGTCATGTTCAAAAGCATTTTTGAGCAGGGTTTTGGCAGACCCTATGCCGGCGTGCGGCTGATCATGAAGAATGTGATCCGTAAGTACCGCGAATGTGGCGGTGAACTCCGATTGCGCGCGGGCGTTAAAGAAATTGTGACAGATGGGCGCCGTACGACGGGCGTGATCCTGGAAAGCGGCGAACAGCTGGAGGCGCGTAATGTGGTGTCGTCCGCGGGACTGGCCGAGACCCTCCGGATGTGTGGCACTGAATCGGCTCCAGAACATCAAAACGATCCTCGGAACGTGCCCGGTGATATTTCGTTCATGGAATCGATTTTCATGATCGACAAACAACCTTCCGAACTGGGACATCACGACACGATCATCTTTTACAGCGATGTCCCCGAGTTTCACTACGAGAATCCAGATGCGCCGTGCGATTTGCGGAGCGGCATCATCTGTTCGCCGAACAATTTTGAATACGAGCAGCCACTCAGCGAAGGCTGCATGCGGATTACGGCGTTGGCAAATCACCGCTATTGGTTAAATCTGCCCGAAGAAGAGTATCAGTCGCAGAAGCAAATCTGGGCGAATCGCATGCTGGAGGGGGGCATTAAACACACCCCAGATTTTCGACCGCATATTCTCGATACGGACGTCTTTACCCCACGTACGATCAAACGCTTCACCAGTCATATTAACGGCTGTGTTTACGGTGCCCCACATAAACGGATGACGGGCGAAACACACCTGGAGAACCTGTTCCTCTGCGGCACAGACCAAGGCTATCTGGGTATCGTCGGCTCGATGCTTTCCGGAATTACGATTGCCAATCTGCATCTTCTCAAGGGTGAAGCCGTTCGTCCCTGAATGTGTCAGCGTGGCGAAATTACTGCTTTCCGCGTGGTTTCCATAATCCCGATTCGGCCAGCAGCGGCGCCAGATTGGCAAAACAGCGTTTTGCCGCGATTGCCGCATCATAATCGGGACGTGAATGCAACTGCCCGCTGACCTCAATCACCAATGGACCGTGATATCCCAGCTTCTTGAGCAGCCGAAAGTATTCGCGATAATCCGTGCAACCATCGCCTGGCAGCAGAAATTGGAATTTCGAGGCCGTTCCTTGTGAATCCTTCAGATGGACGAATGCGGTCTCCGCCAGCATCTGTTTCAGAGATTCTTCCATTGGAATGGCTTGTAATTCAAAATGACTGAAATCGTAGGCCAGCTTGAGCCACGGAGATGGCAGCTGGTCCTTCAGCCATTTGGCCCCTTCCGGCGTATGCAATGCACCGCCGACATGGGGCTTCAGAGCGATGATTGTCTTGCCTGCTTCGGCGATCTTGGCCCAATCTTGCAGACGGTCCGCCATCCGCTTGCGAACTTGATCCCATTCGGCCGGTTTTCCGCCTAATACCGTTTCGATCACCGGAGTCGACCTCGGTGACAGATCGTGTCCCAATTCACAGGTTCGACGCAACCGTTCCAGGTTCAAGACGTGGATTTTTTCCTCTGCGAGCGGTGACAAATTCTCCATCAAGCTGGAGACAGAAAGGTGATTGTCAATCAATTGCTGAGTCAGTTCCGTTCGAGCTGGCTTGGACAGGCTTTCGGGAGCACACGGCCAATCCGCCATGCAGACCAATTCGACACTGTCGTACCCAATATCTCCACAAACCTTAAACGCATCGGCCAGCGGCAGTTTTCGCATGCCGTATAAGGTGAAGCCGAACGTGACTACGGCCTTGATCTCCGTTTCAGCGGACAGCCTTGGCAGATTCCAGCAGACGAGCCCACTCGCGGCGACTTGCTGCAGGAAATGGCGGCGAGTGAGAATGTTTGTAGTCGTCATGGTGCCTCATTCCAGCTTCGATTCGAGTGCGAGTTGAATCCCACGATCCATGCTGACTGTCGATTCTTCGTTCCAGACAACCCTTCCCTGGCGATCAAAGACCCACACCATCGGGATTGCTTCCGCCCCCAGCTCGGTTAACGTGGCTTCTGCTCCGTAGCCATTCAGCCACGTGATGCCGGTCTCTTTCAGAAACTTCCGAATCGCTTCTAATTGAGACTCGGGCTCTGCTGTCAAACCGATAAATCGCACGCCCTTGCCGGCATATTTTTCGTGCAGGTAGACCAGGTCGACCGAGCGCTTGCGACAGGGAAAACACCAGGTTGCCCAGGCATCAATAACCAATACTTGTCCTTGTAAGTCCGCCAGTTTCGGGGCGTCTCCGTTCAGCCAGCCCTGGGCTTCAATCGTCGGCAGGGTGCGTCCCGTCGCAATTCCACCCACGCTTCTTACGGGGCGATTATAGAGCAGAAACAAGACAAACAGGATCGTGCCGACCGCCGCGAACCCCACAACGCGAAAGAACTGAGCTTGTGAGGATTTTGATGACATGGGAATTGACGTTCTCTGAGATTGATACTGTTCGCGGCCACGCACGCCTGATGTCACTACGCTTCAGCCCAGTTTTTGCCTACCGCCATTTCGACCTTTAATGGGACATCCAGCTCCAGGGCGTGCTCCATTTCGTATTTAACGAGTGCCTTCAGGCTGTCGACTTCGGCTTCTGGGACTTCAAATACGAGTTCATCATGGATCTGCAACAACATTTTCGCAGGATGTCCCTCGGCCTTCAATCGGCGATGAATGTGAATCATCGCCAGTTTGATCAAGTCGGCGGCAGAGCCTTGGATGACGGTATTCACCGCAGTTCGCTCCGGTAGCGACAGCTGTCTGCGGCCCGTGAGTTCGCGAATGCCGCTGATCGCGCGTCGCCGGCCTTTAATTGTTGTCGCATAACCCGTTTTACGACACGTTTCCAGGAGCTTTTCGATGAACAGTTCGACTCCGGAATATTTCGCAAAGTAGTCGTCGATGAATTGAGCGGCTTCGGTCTGACTGATACCAATCGCGGCGGATAATCCATACGCACTTTGACCGTAGATCACGCCGAAATTGACAGCTTTGGCCACTCGCCGCATTTCGGAATTGACCATCCGGGCATCGAAACCATAGATCTCGCTGGCGACAGCAGTATGAATGTCGGTCCCTTCTGCGAATGCCTTTTGCAACGCCTTGTCGTGGCTGAAATGGGCCAGCATCCGCAATTCAATTTGCGAGTAGTCCGCGCTGACGAGCAGCCAGCCGGGTTCGCCGGGGAGGAATGCCGAACGAACTCGTCGCCCTTCTTCCGTACGGATCGGGATGTTCTGCAAGTTCGGATCGCTCGAACTCAATCGGCCGGTCGCCGCGACGACCTGGTTGAACGACGCGTGAATCCGTCCTGTTTCGGGATTCACCATTCCTGGCAGGGCGTCCAGATAGGTGCTCTTCAACTTGGACAGTTTTCGATGCTCCATCAACTTGTGCGGTAATGGATGCACGAGCGCCAATTGTTCCAGAACTTCCTGATCGGTACTCGCGCCCGTTTTTGTCTTTTTGATCACCGGCAGCTTCAACTCTTCAAACAGGATCTTTTGCAGTTGCAGTGGCGAGTCGATGTTGAACTGCCGTCCGGCCATATCGAAGATCTGAGTTTGAATTAATTCCAGCCGTTCAGCGGCCGAACGACTATGCACCCGCAGCAATTCGGCATCAATCTTGATTCCTCGCTGCTCCATATCGGCGAGCACGGAAATGAGGGGCCGCTCGAGCTCCCAGTAGAGATCCCAGAGTCCCTCCTGCCGGACTTCGGCTTCCAGTTTATGACACAATCGCAGTGCGATTTCGGCATCTTCCACCGCGTATTCAGCAGCCAGGGCAATATCGACTTCCGTCATGGATTTCTGATTCTTGCCGGTACCGATTAACGCTGAGATCGGAATCATTTCATGCCCGAGATACCGTCTCGACAATTCGTCCTGACCGTGACTTCGAGCCCCTGCGTCCAGCAGATAGCTGAAGATCATGGGATCCCGGTCAATGTTCGCAATGTTGATTCCCGCGCGTCGCAGTACGAGCAAATCATACTTAATATTCTGGTTTGAAACTTCGACTTCCAGGTTCTCGAGATGCGGTTTCAGAGCGGCGACGACCATTGCCGGATCGAGCATGGACTGGCCCGCGGGACCGCGAACAGGAATATAATACCCCGAGCCCGGCTCCCAACAGATCGCCCAGCCAACCAGATCTGCCCGGACCGCGTCAACTGAAGTGGTCTCGGTGTCCAGACAGAATTTTTTGACTTGCAGGAATTTCTCAAGGAACGCGGCAAACTTCTCTGTCGTATCGACGATCGACCATTCCCGAGTTTGCGGGACGACCGCGGGCTTCTCGCCGGCAGGCTGCATGGCCTGAATTTCGTCGGCGAGACGTTTGAAGCCAAATTCCGTGAAGAGTTCTGTCAGGCGCGCGAAATTCAGCTGGCCAGAGCGCGCCTGGTCCCAGTCAATCACGACTGGCAAATCGTCATAAAGTCTGACCAGACGTTTGCAGAGCCGCGCCTGATCGGCGAAGACTTTCAGGTTTTCCTTCAGCTTGGCGCCTGGCGCCTTGTCCGCGTTGGCCAGGACGCCTTCCAAATCGCCAAATTCCAACAGCAATGCAGTCGCCTTCTTGGGCCCTACAAGTGGCACTCCGGGAACATTATCCACGCTGTCGCCAACCAGCGATTGGTAATCGACGACCTGCTCCGGGCCAATGCCCCAGTCGGCCTTCAATTCGTCGACACCAAGAAACGTATTCTTGCGCAAGTTCAACATCCGGACATGCGGCCCCAATAGCTGACGGCAATCCTTATCTGTCGTCACCAGGATCACCTCGACGCCTTTTTCGACGGCCTGTCTGGTCACGGTCGCGATGATATCGTCCGCCTCCCAGCCATCATGCATCAGCATGGGAATCCCAAATCCTTCAATCACCTGCTTGATCAAGGGAATCTGAGGACGCAGATCGGCAGGCATTTCCGATCGATTGGCTTTATATTCGGGATACCATTCGGCGCGGACGGCGGCACCGGGCGAATCCATGGCGGCTAGCCAATGTGTTGGTTTTCGATCGACCAGCAAATTGCGGAGATCTCTGGTAATCCCATAAACCGCGTTCGTGGGTTGCCCCGACGCACCCGTCATTTCCGAGCCAATCGCATGAAAGACCTGGAAAATCAAGGAAAACGTATCGAGTATATAAAGTGTGTCAGCCATAGCGAATTGACAATCAAGCTTGGATTAGTGCGGACAAATTGAGGTCGTTTGGGTGATTAGAAATGCAACGCCCGCAGCATTCCTGCCGCCTTATGCAGCGTTTCCGCGTACTCATCAGCGGGATCAGACATCGCGACGATACCACCTCCGACTGGGAATTGAATCCAGCCGCGGCTTGCAGTAAACGTTCGAATCAGGATTGAGCTGTCCATTCGGCCGTCAAATCCGATGTAAAACAAACTGCCACAGTAGGGTCCGCGGGCAGTGGGTTCAAGCTCGCTGATGATTTCCATCTCCCGCACTTTCGGTGCACCGGTGATCGATCCACC
>JAQGHT010000588.1 GCA_028291565.1 Planctomycetaceae bacterium
TGAAAACTTCACGGACTCGGAGAGACATCGCCTACAAGAAAATCAGGATGTTTGTCAGCCTTTTAGCGGCGCCGTCATCAGGCCCAATTCGCGACTTGCAATCCTGCCTGTTCGGCCCAGCGGTGGAGAATGCTGCGCTCTTTCTCCGTCGGCAATCTGTTACACTTGCCCCGGGCCTGCACGAGTAGTTTTAAGGCATTCCGGATTTCCAGCGTCAGGACTTTCGAGCGGCCTTCCAGGGTTTCCAGCTCCAACGTCCAGATCGAACAGATTCCCTGTTCACACGAACGAGCATAACTGCCCACGCAACGCCGTAGTTTTCGTCCTTCCGCAAACAGCGCCGCGGAACTCAGAAGTTCGCTAATCGTCCAGATTTTCAGGTTGTTGCCTTCGGATGTCCCTTCCACAAACGACAGGCCGCGGAATCCCGCTGCAGACCATTCCGCCTTCGGTTGCGACGTTGTCGCGAGCTTTCGATGCCAGGTGTCGACATTCCGCAACAACGCATCGACCGTCCGTCCTTTCATCGTCAAATTCGGTCGTGGAGGAGGGCGGCGTTCAAGTTTCCCTGGAGCGACGAGGATCTCTTGCGGTGTGAATTTCTGGTACTGCAAATAGTCAATGATTGGCTCGACTTGTGCCAGATCCAGCATGGGATTTCCAATCAAGAACTGAAACACCGTCGTCCAGAAGTCATCGTGCTCGTATTCGGTTCGCAACCGAGTCCCCAGTATCGCCTTCACGAGCCGCGCATTGCCTCCAAGGGCCTGGATCTGCCCCCAACGGAGAGTGTCTTCGACAGTGAAATCTCCAGGAGCTTGCATGAAGTGATGCGACATCCGCTTCGAATAGGGGATTGGCAACGGAGCCGTGCGGATGTTTTCTCCTCGCCCCAAATGGACAAACCAGCGTTGTTTTTGCTGTGCCTCGCGCGAGGTTCCCTGAAACCACACGGAATCCATGAAAGCCGGTACCGGCCAGCGTGCGAACAGGTGTCGCGCGAGAGATTGAAACTGCCGGCCGATGTTGTGACTGGTGGGGTGCCAATCGGACGGTTGACGGATCCATTCCGCAGTGTGGTGCGCCAGCGCAAGCAGTCCTCCGAGGTATGTGTTTCCCTCTTGACGTCCGTACTGTGGAATTGCCGACTGGGTTTGAGTCAGATCGGTGGTGTCTCCCACATGCGTCAGAAGATTGAAGAACGCCTGACGGACCAAGCCCTGACTCGAAAGTGATTTGCAGGACTGGCAGATGAGTTTCAGGGCGGGAGTGGTGACTTGCTGTTCGTTCAGCACATCCCCGAAGATGTCGCGCAATGTCGAGAGGAAACTTCGGTGTTCTCGCTTGCTTTGGGAGAGACGTGAATCGGCAATGATTCGCCTGGCCGTACGTCCTTCAAGTTCGCGCTGGAATAGCGTCTTGTTCGAGCTCTGAGAAAACCCGTGACGCACGCACCAGGCCGCATATTCGTCGACAGATTTCAGGCCGAGAGATTCGATGTGCCGTTGAAGGCTGACTGCTGCGTCTGGATCTGGCTGTGCAGACTTTTTGGACTTGCGCGCAGAAGCATTAAGTGCCATTGAGAAAACACTTTCAAGGTGGATCGGGAAAATGACAGGACCACATGAATTCGTAAGACAATGCGCAACTGGGCTTGTTTGTAGCGGTCATTTCTGCTTCCTCGGAAACGCTTTGCTTTGGACACCGTAAACGTGAAATCGACAAACAACACGAAACCGGACACCCGCGGGCCAAACTGGTTCGGTGGGAATTCACGCGACTTCGCGGAAGTCAAATCTGGGCGGGAAGGGGAGTCACCACAGTGAAAGCAGTTTCACCTTGCACTTTCGACGTCGCCGAAGTCGCCAGATTTCGGGCGAGTGCCCGGAAACGCATGCACTTTCAGGAAGTCAACCACGAGTCGTGCGACATCCCAAGGTGAATCAGCTTTTCTAAGTCAGAACGCAAAAGAAATCATGTAGGATGGCCGCCCTCGGCCGTCTGAGTTTTTGGCGGTGGCAAGACCACAAATGATCAGCCTCAGTGGAGTCAGTTTCGGTGTTTCGAGTGCTTTCATTTACCGCATGGTGCGAAGAAGCGACGGCCGAGCGCGGCCATCCTACACAACTTTTTCGGGCCACTTACTTGGGCAGAATTCCTATTGGCAGTCCAGCGAATTAAGTAAAAAAACGGCAATGTCGAGAATTGCGCGGCGGAATGATCCGTGACGGAGTAACTATTTCCGTGCGGTCCGCCACCTTTGTGGTGTTGTCGCGAAGTGTTTTTGGTACAACAAGGCAGCCGCATGGATGTGGTGCACCATTCCCAGCGAATTCATCGCGCAGTGTGCGAACAAGTCGTGCGCGTCTGCAGACAATTCATGCTTTTGAGTGTTCGCGAAAGCGGATGACGTGGCTGGCCATGGCGTGTGAGTTTCTCGATCCTTTGCGAATTTCCGTAGTGAATTGAAATTCTGTCCGGTCTTTATTTCGTCAGGAAAGGATTGCCATGCGTCGATCTTTCGTGTGTTTCTCTTGGGTGATTGCTTTTGCGGCGCTGGCGTCGCCTGTCAGTTTCGCCACGGCCGCCGACTGGACCCGTTTCCGCGGCCCCAATGGCAGCGGCGTCAGTACCGACACGACTCCGACTCCCGTTACCTGGTCCCCCACGGAGAATCTCAAATGGAAAATCGAGCTGCCTGGTCCCGGTTCGTCCAGCCCGATCATCCTTGGCGAGAAAATCTTCATTACCAGCTGGTCGGGATATGGAACTGACCGCTCCAATCGCGGCGGCAAGCAGGAGGATTTGAAGCGACATCTGACGTGTCTTGATCGCCAGACAGGCAAGACCATCTGGGACAAGACCGTCAATGCCGTCTTGCCCGAAGACAACTACGGCGGAATGTTCGCCGAGCATGGCTATACCACTCACACGCCGGCCACAGACGGTGAGCGGGTCTATGTATTCTTCGGAAAGACGGGCGCGCTGGCATTTGATCTGGATGGCAACCAACTTTGGCAGACGCCTTGCGGCACCGATTCCAACCGGATGAACTGGGGTTCGAGCTCCAGTCCGATACTTTACAAGAATCTGGTAATCATCACGGCCTCTATGGAAAGTCAAACCATCTATGCGCTCGACAAGACGAATGGCAAAGAGGTCTGGCACACGACTGCGGATGCGTTTGGTGATACCTGGGGGACCCCGATTCTGGTTGACGCTGGTGACATCCGTACTGATCTGGTGATCGGTGTGACCGATGAGATCTGGGTTTTCAATCCCTATACGGGCAAGCTGCGATGGTTCTGAGAGGCGCTCAAAATGCGG
>JAQGHT010000598.1 GCA_028291565.1 Planctomycetaceae bacterium
TGCAACAACCGTGATTGAATTGCAAGACCAGGTGTTACCCCCCTTCGACAAAGAAATGACAACGCCGATTCTGGAAACCCTGCAGGCTCAAGGGGTGACCGTATTGCTCGGTCAATCTGCGGAAGGATTCGAACAGGCGACTGAAGGTCTGATTGTCAACCTGAAATCAGGGGCTCGCCTCTCTGCGCAGCTGGTCGTTTTGGGGGTCGGTGTGCGGCCCGAGAACAAACTGGCCGTCGCGGCAGGCCTGGAAGTCGGACCTCGTGGCGGTATTCGGGTGAATGAATTCCTGCAGACCAGCGATCCAGATATTTATGCTGTCGGAGATGCCATTGAGGTGCGGGACTTTATTTCAGGAGACCCGACCCAAGTACCATTGGCGGGACCTGCCAATCGACAAGGACGGATCGCGGCCGACAATCTCTTCGGCCGGTCCGCGAAATACCGTGGAACGCAAGGCACCGCGATTGTCGGTGTCTTCGATCGCACTGCGGCGATGACTGGGGCGTCTGAAAAAGCACTACGGCGTTCCAATCTCCCGTATCGCAAAATCTATATCCATCCTGCGCATCACGCCGGATACTTCCCAGGTGCGGAAGGGCTGGCCCTGAAGCTTCTGTTCCATCCGACGACCGGCAGAATACTCGGAGCTCAAGCTGTCGGCGGTGCCGGAATCGACAAGCGGATCGACGTCCTGGCTGTCGCGATTCAGGCGGGAATGACCGTCTTCGACCTGGAAGAAATGGAATTGGCTTACGCACCACAGTATGGATCGGCCAAAGACCCGATTAATATGGCGGGATTCGTAGCCAGCGGCTTATTGCGAGGATACCACCCACAAGTGGATGTCGAAGCAGTCTTGGCGACTCCCTTGAGTGAGCGCGCGTTTCTCTTAGATGTCCGTACGCCGCAAGAATATGCAAGTGGACACATTCCGGGGGCCGTGAACATCCCCGTAGATGACCTGCGTGCCCGCCTAAATGAACTCCCCCGTGATCGACAAATCGCCGCCTATTGTCAGGTGGGACAGCGCGGCTATCTGGCGACTCGCATTCTGCTGCAGGAAGGTTATTCCGTGGCCAACATCGGGGGAGGCTACAAGACTTACAAACTCTTTTTTGATGCACGGAAGAATCAATAAGGCAGATTTCTCACTTCAGTATACAAGTCCGAAGCGCGCGTTTTGAAGTTGCCCTATTTCTGAGGCACAACGTCACCACCGACCCGGGGCCCCCTTTGGGTCCGGTCGAACGCTGACTGGCAGGCTAAATCAAATCCCCTGAAAAATGCGGCTCAACGTGTGGTCTGGTTTGCCCCTCTCCCGCCGCGAGAGGACGTTCAATCATTAGAGCACGGTTTGGCCGCGGCGCAGAGGGGCAAACCAGACATGAGCATTGAGGAATTTCTCGAATCATTTGTTTTAGCTGGCCAATCAGCACTCCCCTGATGTGGGGGCGCGATTCTTGGACAGTACGCCTGTCTGTTCCGCCTCAAAATAGCGCAACTTCAAAAAGCGTAAGCGAGTGCGTACGAGTCGCTGGCCAGCAGTTCGCGTTTCTTGACGGCATACCACACCGCAAATGACTGCCCGGCGGAACAGTCGTCATTCGGTCACATCGACGAACCCGCTCGCGATTCGGGTTTGTATTGACCCGTGAATAATCCAGGATTGGCAACCAGGCCGTATTGAGACCGAGTGCGGCCTTCGACATTCCGCGTAGCGATGAGACGTTGTGTGCGAGTTCGCACAAAGGATTTGCGAAACGCGCGTTTTCGCTCGCTCGCGGATCCGATTCTTGGCGCCAAATCTGGCCGCATCCCATCTCTCGCACCGAATCTCAATCGCCGTCGGATTGCGACGAGCCAAACACGTATCCGGCCCGTCATCGCCCGATGGATGGTGTCCGATTTCGTATCGAAAGTCCCGCCAAAGTGAGGCAGTTGTCGCTCTTGCGATTCTGAATGTCATTTCATAGCCTTCGATTTGGCAACCGAAGTCTGAACCGGTCACGCCTCGGGACTGAGTCCCATTTCGTTGATCACACGAGCCTACTTTGTTTGGCACAATAAATGCAATTTCGGTTCCTGCGAATACGGCAATGACCCATTTCTCGCCCTCCGGTCTTGCTCGAATCGAACGATTTATAGGCGTCTTTACGAAAAGGGAACATGACCATGTCGAATTCAAATTCAACGTCCGGCGTCGATCAGGCCAATTGGGATCGTGCCGCAGGCCACGCCCAGGAGGCTGTTGTATCGGCAGGCACGATGGCGTGTCACATCGGCTCCGCGGTCGGTGCGATGGCGAGTCAGGCGGCTTGCGAGGTCGGCAAGACAGCAGACGATCTGACGGCCTGTGCTGGCGTCGGAATTCAAGGCTTAGGCGACCGACTGAGCAAGAATGTTCCTCAGGACGGGATGCTGGGTAATGCGTCTCAAGCGATTGCTCGAACCATCAAGGGCAGCGGTGAATATGTGGAAGGTGCGAAACTCAGTGGGATGACTGAGGACGTGGCACATGTGATTCGACGGAACCCGATCACGGCGATCCTGATCGCAACCGGTCTGGGCTGGTTCGTCGGTCACAAACTGAGGGGCTGAGCGATGTCCACCGACAGTGAGGAGACTTCGAAATCGAGCACGACGTCGCTGGTGACTGGAATCCTGACTGACCTCCAGCAACTTGTCGAGCAGCAATTCCAGCTGACGCGAGCCGAAATCGAAGACGAACTCCGGCAGCGTACGGCAGCCGTGTCCCTACTCGCCCTGGGGTTGGTTGTGTTGTTTCTCGACGCATTCGTGCTCTGCGAGGCTGCGGCGCATTTGCTGCACTGGTTGACATCTGCGTCAGGGAGCGACCCAGCGCGGCTTGCACTCTGGGAGTGCCATTCCCTGGTGGCGCTGGTGCTCTTCGTCATCGGCGGAGTCCTGACCTCTGTTGGCCGAAGTCGATTCCTGTCCATCAAAACGAGTCAAGAACCCACTCCCGGGATTGCACAGGAGACTGTCCCATGGACGAAACCCCTGAAATGATCCGGCAACAAATGGAAGCAACCAAGTCGCACCTGACCGAGAAACTGGAATCATTGGAGCAACAAGTCTCTGACACCGTTCAAACTACGGGTACCGCAGTGAATGCCACGGTCGAAGCCGTGCAGGAAACCGTGGAATCCGTCGCCGAAGCTGTCCAGGGCGCGGTCCATTCCGTCACAAATGCCTTTGATGTGCGACGCCAGATCGACAAGCATCCTTTGCTGGTCCTCGGCGGATCGGCGATCCTGGGATATCTGGCGGGGGAAATTCTGGCCCGCCAAGGCCGGCATCGCACAGTTGCACAACCGTCCTCGACAGTTCCCCCGCCAACTCCGACACTGGACACACCGGTTTCTGGAACCGGAATGCCCGCCATCGAGTCCGCAGCAATCGCCGCCGCGATCGCTGCCGCATACAAATCAGGTTGGGATCATTCACTCTGGCATCAATTGAAAGGCCAGGCAGTCGGCACGCTGTTAGGAATTGTCCAGGAGGTCGCATCGAGGGCCGGGCCACTCGTGATCGATCACTTCACCAACAAACGAGAGAACGTTGCGCCGATTCATCCCGAAGGGACCGATTCCAAACCGGAGCCGTCGGCCGAGTCAGAATGCCGGCCTTGAGCCCCAACGGAAAGTATCCACTCCTGCAAAATGTCATGATGTGAGAGGTATCTTGGGTGCAACCGCTCAACATGTAACCACTTCCGTAAGGAACGTCACTCATGACGGCCATTCCGGCTCCGCTCGATCGGGCGGCGAGCAAACGGGACGAGCGTGGATGCCGGCTGAGCTTCCTCCGGATCAATGAGATTCCTGCTATTCAAACTGAAACTGGAGCGCGTCGCACATGCACTTGACGGCAATCGACAATCACGGAAAGAAAGTCTCGACGCAGACCAGTTCGCCGAGTCTGTAATGATCGACGAATCGATCAATGTTTAAAGAGATTTGCCACTTCGGAACCGCTTACGGCGTGGTCCGCAACGGCAACGATCCTGCTTGAGCAGCAGCAAGGCTCGTTGGAGTCGGCACTTTCTGCAGGCGAATTTCCTTAGTCTGCTTCACAAACGCGCTCCAGTTTGCGAGCTGCTTTTGCTTCTGAAAGCGAAACAAGGCGACAGCGCGAAAGCTGCGTTCCATCGATTCGATCACCAGTGGGTTCGCCTGTTTGAGCTGTGCCCAGGAGGCATTCAGTTCCGCGTTGACCCGCACTTCTTGAACGACTCGGTTTCCGTTCGGGTGCCAGAAAATATAACGCGGAGTTCCTGACACGACGAAACGTCCGTTCTCAATTGCGAATGTGAACGCCAGGTCTGCATCTGTGAGCACAGAAAAGGGAGCGGCATTACCGGTCCGGGACATGAGGGGTGTCAACTCAGTGACGGCCGCCGTAACGCTTTGGTCGGTTCCGAGTCTGGCTTTCTCACCGGCACCAAGAATCAAGCCCTGGCCGTCACGAGGCAGGAATTCTTGCGAAAGCACGATATTCCGGGCGATTAAATCGGCTTGAATGAATCGCAAGCCGAGCAATTGCTGTTCGAACGCGGCGTCTAGAGAAATACGCTCGCCCTGACCGGACAAGGAAATGCTGATCGCACCGTGGTGCCCGGAGTTGACAAACTCGGCCAGCGGCCTGAGTTCCCAGTCATACAGATCCAGAGCGGCTTTATCTTCTCCCACAGTCACTTCGAGACGAGAACCGTCTTCCTGAGTCCGATCGTAACGCAACTTTGTCGTCAATTTGGCGATTGATTTTTCCGGTCGCGCGGTATTAACCAGCATTGCGCCACCCGTCTGACCGAGAGTACCGGCGCTTTGCAGGACGTTTTCACCGCGGGCTCCAGGATTGCGAACAATCACTTTCAGAGGCGTGGGTGTCTCGAAACCGCCTTGCCGCGCCCCGATCGATTCCGGAGCTCCGAACCGCACGTAGGGGTCAGCCGCATACGCCGTAACGGCCAACAGGACAGAAACCAGGAATGGACAAAGCAGTTTTTGGAGACGGTACACGGCGGTGAACTCCTTGATCGTGGAATGATCGCGAATTCCTTGTACGATACCTGATGGATTGCTCAGGTCAAGGGCTATTGCTCAGACTATTTCGCTAATGACCTGCTGCATCCAGTGCCTTTCCCTTTGTATTTGTTGGCCTCAGCCACGCGGCCCAGCACCTGGCGGATGTATGTCCCCGTACGGACAAGATTGTTTTTTCGTTCACCAGGAATCCGATTCGCGAAAGTCAAATCCAGTGCCTCATCCGGGTCTCGAAAATGGAGGCCCGGCTCACATCCATAACGCGAGATCAGGTATTTCAAGATCTTGCATCGAACGCGCCAGCGCCAAGCCAATGCGTTGGCTGGATCTTGAATGAGCGATGCCTTCAAGCCCTGTAACTCAGAGATCCAAGTTGCAGCCAATGAAGATTGCGGATGAAGTGAATTCATAGTCACATTCCCGGGCAACGGAATTCCGTCAAATGAATTCCGAATTGAAAAACGAGTCAATGGCATTCAGTCGCGGCCAGAACAAGTTCAGGCCAAACGGAAGTCATTGCTGATGCAGTCTAAAGCGGTTTCACTTTGGTTGTGCGACTTGAAAAGGCCAATCTCCCGAGACGACCTGTAAACCGACCGCTAAATGGGAGGTTTGCACTGGCTGAAACACAACCATGAACAGCATCATATTACGAAAACGCAGACATTGCAAATTTTCCTGCATTCTCAAGCGTGAAAGAACGTATCAGGAGTGGCTATCTGACGACAAAAATACGACGAACGTTCCTGTCCGTCAGCTTGGCGAGTAGCACTTCGGCGCAGCCGACCGCGACGTTCGAAGTTTATCAATTAAGAATACTTCCCCCGCGTACAGAAACCGCCACGAAAACAAACATTCAAAGCATCGATTTCGGTCCAAAATCCGCGACTGCGCTGTCAGCATCTCAACGCCGTCAGGTCGCGGCTCGGCTGACGCCGAGAGTCCCGCTTGGCGAGCGGGACCTACACTGTCGGCACTTCGGCACGGCCGACCGCGACGCGCGAAGTCTGTCAGCTGAAAATGCTTCCACCGCGCGATTCGACGCGGACAACAGCTGCCGGGCTTCGCGAGCTGACGGCGTACTACTGGAGTTAATTGGGAGTTGTTATGCAGATTCGAAAAACCTTTAGAAAACCGTAGACATTCCGTAAAAAGCCGTAAGATGGACCTCTGGTCCGTCACGGTGGACGTTGAGTGAGGACGTAAGATGGACATTCTGGTCCGTCACAGTCGACGTTGAGTGAGGACGTAAGATGGACCTCTGGTCCGTCACATTCGACGTTGAGTGAGGACGTAAGATGGACCTCTGGTCCGTCACAGTCGACGTTGAGAGAACCGCGATCGACGACGCCCCAGACCCGCATTGCTGAGAAGACATCGTCCACGCCATAAGGTGGACCACGTGTCCGTCTCAATTTCCATTAGAACACACTTAACGATACTAACGAGTTGGTTGGAACCCATGACGGACCAGAGGTCCATCCTACGTTTTTTGGACAACACGGTTCCCACGGCATTGAGAAATGAGAAAAGGTGGCACCGCGAAACATGTCCCGCGGCACCACCCGGCACGACAAAATGCTGATTAAAACCGTTGAATCCGATCTATGACTATGAAGCCTGCACCGTATAGGTCAGTCCGCCGTAGCTGTAATTCGCTGGCATCGAATTGTTGTTCACATCCTTGATCGCGGAGAAATCGTAGAAATCGAGTTTCAGCGTGCCATCGCTGCCGGTGGCAGCGATCCCCGTCACCTGGACGATGTAGACACTTCCGCTGACCTGCGTCACCACGACCGTCGAGTCAGCCGTGACGCTATCGCTGGTGTCCACGAAGAAGTTCGCGGCAGTCACGCCGCTCACGGCTTCATTGAAGATGACCCGGAAGTCGGCTGTTGTCCCGGTTACTGGGAATTGATCCGACTTCAAGATCGACAAAATGATGGGAGTCGCCGGAGCACCATTCTGCACGGGATAGGCCTGGCCCGTGAACTGATAGTTCGCGCCCAATCCGTTCTGATTGGCATCCTTGATCAAACCACTGGGGTCAATCAGGTTCATCCCCAACGTCCCCGCAGTCTCGAAGTCGATCCCGGTGACCGTCGCCGTGAACGTCGTGGGAGTCAATTGCGTGACCACGACGTTCGCGCTGGCGATGGCCCCACCTGTCGTGACCACCACAAAGTTGCTGGCAGTGACTCCCGTGACGGGCTCGTTGAAGGTCACCGTGAAGCCGGTGGCTTCCGACGTGACCGGGTCGCTGGTTCCCCGATCGAGCGAGACCACGCTCGGATTCGTCACGTTGGGCACCTGCACTGGATAGGTCGGACCCACGAACTGGTAGTTGGCTCCCAATCCGTGCTGATTGGCATCCTGAATCGTGTTGTCACCAACGACGACGTTCAAACCCAAAGTTCCTGGAGTCTCCAGATCGATTCCCGAGACGGTCACCTTGTACGCCGAGGAGGCCAATTGCGTCACGACGACATTCGCGTTGGCAATGACGCCACCCGTTGTGACGACCACAAAGTTGCTGGCCGTGACTCCCGTGACAGGCGAGTTGAAAGTCACGGTGAAGTCGGTTGTCGCGGTGGTGATCGGATTATTGGCGCCGCTGATCCCCGTGACGATTGGTGTCGTCACATTGGGAACCTGCACCGGATAGGTGGGTCCGACGAACTGGTAGTTGGCTCCCAGGCCGTTCTGGTTGGTATCCCGAATTGTATCGTCACCGAAGACCAGATTCAGCCCCAAGGTTCCCGCAGTCTCAAGGTCGATTCCCGAGACCGTGACTGTGTACACGGTGCTGCTGACAGGCGTCACCACAACCAGGGAGTTGGCGATGACTCCACCCGTCTTGGCAACCTCAAAGTTACCGGACACAACGCCCGTCACGGGCTTGCTGAAGGTCACGGTGAAATCGGTCGTCGCCGTCGTGATCGGATCGTTCGTCCCACGGCTGATCGAAACGACCGCAGGCAGAGTCACGACAGGAATCTGAACCACAACAGCTTGGCCCACGAACGTGTAATTCGCCCCCAGGCCGGTGTTGGTTGTATCCTTGATCAATCCTTGCGGATCAACCAGCTTGACGCCCAATGTCCCCGGAGCCGTCTGGCTGATCCCAGCCACGGTGACCGTATAAACCGTACTGCTGACAGGTGTCAGAACAACGGTCTGATTGGCGGTCACACCACCCGTCGTGACGATTACGAAGTTACTGGCGGCCACTCCCGTCACAGGCTTGTTGAAGGTGACCGTAAAGCTGGTCGATGCGGTCGTGATCGGATCACCTGTCGCTCGACCGATTGACAGCACGGCTGGACTGACGACAGCCTGCTGCAGATTGATGGTTATCACAGCGGTACTCGTCAATGGCTTCGGTTTGCCATTGTCGGTGATCTTCACCTGGAGTTGATAGCTGGACTTTGTGGCGAAGACCAATCCATTTCCATTCGCCACGGTGATCTGCCCAGTCGTGCTATTGATGGCGAAGACGTTTCCATCATTCCCACTGCTGATCGCAAAGGTCAACTTCTGCTTCGCGTCCTCATCCGACGCGGCAACCGTTCCGACTACGGTCCCATTGGCACTCTTTTCGATCACCGTCTTTGTCTGCGGGGCGATACTCGGGGCATCATTCACGTCGCCAATCTTGATCGTCAGGACCTTTTCAAAAAACAGGCCCCCCTGGTCGGTGGTGCGAATGCGAATCGAATACGTGTTCTTGACCTCGAAATTGAAGGCCTGATTCGTTTTCAACACGCCACCCGCAATCGTGAAACTGGCGTTGTCAGTACTCCCGGCACCGGAGACGAGACTATATGTGAACGTATTGCCTTTATCGGGATCTTTTGTTGCCAGTGTGCCGACGGTCGTCCCTGCGGGAAGATTCTCAGCGATAGCCGAGGGACTGCTGCCCAAATCCGTTGGAGCCCGGTTGACAACAATCTTGCCAAGTTTCGTCTGGGGGCCGATAAAACTCCCGCTGGAACTATTGAGCACAATGTGGAAACCGCTAAAGGCCGTCGCCAAGTCCACCTTGCCGTCACGATTGAGATCCGTTGCTATAATTGGTCCGTAAACTGTGAATTCCCCAACGGTTTGCGGAGTCTGAAACGTACCATCTCCTTTTCCTAAAATCACCTGGATAGTGGCGGGAGAACTTCCGCCAGTGATGAGATCCAGTTTTCCGTCGCCATTCATGTCCGCGGCATTCACAGACCCGAAATCCCCACTGGACGAAAGGGTAATGGGGGCCTGGAATGTTCCATCACCATTTCCCTTCAGCAGGGCAAGGTGTCCGTTGGGCCCCTTGCCACTGAGGGAATCGTTTGTGGAAGCGGAAGCCACGACAATATCGGGCCGCTGGTCGCCGTTCAAATCACCAACTTGCAGACTCGTCGCCTGAAAGCCGGTAGAAAAATCGACTTTGGGCTTAAATGTCCCATCGCCGTTGCCCAGTAGAACACTGACACTGCTGGCGTCTCGGTTCGCCGTAACGATATCCAGCTTCGCATCGCCATTCACATCCATAAGTTTGAAATTATAGGGTCGGCTGCCCGTGCTGAACTGCTGGGCCGCCTGCAGAGTTCCGTCGCCGTTAAAGTCGGCAACCGCCGAGACACGCAACGATGTAGTGCTCTCAAGGTGTTGCGGAGCCTGGAACGTCAGATCTCCGTTCCCTTTGATCACCGACACGCCTGTTGCATCACAGAAAATCAGGTCCTGGAATCCGTCACCGTTCATGTCGCCAATCGTGATCGCACTCCCTTGCGGCGATTTGGGAATTAACGATGGAGCTTGATACGTCCCGTCACCATTCCCTTTCAATACGAAGAATTGACCCGTGACGCCGTTTTGCGAAACCAGATCGACGACGCCGTCGTTATTCATATCCGCGGGGATGAACTCCGCATAGTTGTTGTTGGGTTGCGAAATCGTGGTTGGTGTCTGCGTCCCAAAGTTGACACGCAACACCTGATTACTGGAATCCTTGATCGATTGGTTGTCGACCAGCTTGATTCCCACGGTCCCCGTCCCCTGAATACCGCTGACGGTCACTTTGTAGACAGCACCACTGACGGGAGTGACCGTCACCGCGGCATTCGCCTTTGCCGATCCTGTCTTCACCACGGCGAAATCGGTCGCGTCCACACCCGTCACGGATCCACTGAATGTGACCGTATAGTCGGCGGTGGGAGTCGTCAGGGCCTTGGTCGGGCCGGTGATCGACTGGACGAATGGGGGAGGAGCCGCGACGGCCGCGGCGGCAGCGAGAACTTGAACGTGACTGGATGCGGTTGTATTCGCCGCGCCATTCGACGCAGACAATAGTTGCCGCGCTTCGAGTGCTTCGGGGCTGACCAGACCGGTCAATCTTCGCGACGAGGCGGTCCGGCGCTTGGCCGAACGGTTTTTTTGTAACCAGACCGAGAGAAGATTCTGCAACAACATGCTCAAATTCCTGACAATTGCCGGGATCGGAGATTCGGCGACTCTCAAGTGAGAAATGACCAGGAAAACAGCCCGATCTCAGGCCTCGCGGCCGATCAGTTTTTCCTCACTCACAGATTACTATTAGAATTAAGTTTGAGTTGTTACACGGATTCGAAAAACTTTTCAGAAACCGTAAGATGGACCTCTGGTCCGTCACGGTCGACGTTAAGAGACCCGCAATCGACGATGCACAAGCCTCGTAATGATGAAAAGACGTCCTACACGCCGTAGCATGGAATTCGTGTACGTCTCAATTTACAATAAACCATACTTAACAATGCCAACGAGTTCGTTGGTACTCTGACGGACCAGAGGTCCATCCTACGTTTTCACGTTTTTATGGACAACACGGTGGGCGCCGACTTTCTCAACCTGCCCTTGCCGCCGGGATTTAAGGGGTTTCGTCCCGATCTGCCGCTCCGCCGATACGTTCGCCATTTGCCGCATTGGCGACAGGATGGCGCAACCTATTTTGTCACCTTCCGACTCGCAGATTCTCTGCCGCAAAGCAAACTGCAAGAGCTTCGTCAAATCAAGGAAGACTGGCAACAAACACATCCGTTCCCTCAAAGCGATGCACAATGGATGTCCTGTCGCATGAAACCGCACGTCGCGCTGAACGGTGGCTCGATCAAGGATTTGGAAGCTGCGTGCTCGCCGATCCTCAAGCGGCGGCCATCGTTTTGGATTCGATGCACAAGTTCGACAATGATTGGTATGAGCTCGGAGCTCATGTGATCATGCCGAACCATGTGCATTTGCTAATCAGACCACTACAACCTGCCGAGAACCCACTCGAAACGATTCTAAAGAGTTGGAAATCGTGGACGTCTCGAGAGATTCACGCGAAGGTCGGAGGGGACGGAACATTGTGGCAGCAGGAAAGCTTCGACCGTATTGTTCGTGACGGAGAACATTTATATCGTTGCATTCAATACATTGGTCGAAATCCTGAGAATGCGGGACTGTCTCGCATGGGTTGCCATTGTTGGTTAAGGCCAGAATGGGAGCGACTTGAGTGGAGTTTTGAGACCAAGTCGTAAGATGGACCTCTGGTCCGTCACGGTCGATGTTGAGAGAACCGCAATTGATGCACATGCGTGATGAATTTGATGATCACACATCCAAACCGCCGTAAAGTGGACTTCTGGTCTATCCCAATTCGCAATTAGCCACACAGTTAACGATGCCAACACGTGTATGGCACTTGTGACGGACCAGAGGTCTCTATGTTACCCACTTCTTTTTGTTCGAAATCCTGAGGAAAAACACATGGTTTGGGGGCAAAAGTAGGACAACTCGCAATCTTGCCCCCTTACTTGTACTACCC
>JAQGHT010000668.1 GCA_028291565.1 Planctomycetaceae bacterium
CCAGATGGGGACCATGCTGTCGCCGTGCTCGCCGAGGATCAATGTCGAGACCTGGCTGGGCGGGACTTGCAGTCGATCGGCCATCAAACTGCGGAGTCGGCTGGTGTCGAGCACGGTTCCCAGCCCAATCACCTGAGCCGGCGGCAACCCGAGTTCCTTCATCGCCAGATACGTCAACACGTCGACGGGGTTCGAGACCACGAAGACAATCACGCCTGGTTTTGTTCCATGCTTCTTGATGTCACTCAGGATCCCGCGAAACAGGGCGACGTTTCGGCCAATCAGATCCAGGCGGCTTTCGTCGGGCTTACGCCGCAAACCGGCGGTAATCACGATGACGTCGCTTTGTTTCACCAGTGACGTATCGCCCGAGCGAATTCGTTGGTCAGCCATCAGGCAGGTGCCGTGCAACAAGTCCAATGCCTGGCCTTCAACCAGTTCGGCATTCACATCGACTAAGTCAATCCCGCGCACGATGCGACCGCACTGCAGTGCGAATGCCGCACACGATCCGACCAGTCCACCACCACCAATAATGCTCACTTGCATGATTGCATCCGTCTTTTGCGATGTGTTTCAGTTTCATTCCCCAACGCTGCTTACCGCTGTAGCCAACCCGCAGTGTGGTTCGCGAAGCAGAGCTTCGAGGAAGGGTGTTCCCAAGCGGAGCTTGGGAACGAGTTGTTAGTAAAGTTTCGTCTACTTGGCACCCAACGCAGCCAGAACCTGTTCGGTAATGGCTTTCACCAGGGCATCTTGATCCATGCCAGCTGGTGCTGGTTTTGACGCGGCGGGCGCACTGCTGGGGGATTGCAGATATCCCGGATAGACTGGCGGAGCATCGAACGCTTTTGCCTGTGGCAACTCTTCTTTGTATCCGTCGCGGAAGGCGCTGTTGCCGCACAGATCGCAGTTCTCTTCGTGGAAGCGTGGATCGTCGAAGCCCAATCGCTTCTTCAGATCGAGCAACTCGCGACTCTTTTGTTCGTCCAGATAAGTAATGCCGCCCAGTTGCTTGGACAAGATCAAGATCCGGCAGTAAGCGTCGACGATTTCCGTCTTCCAATAAGCCTCTTCCAGGCTGCTGCCAAAGCTAACCGTTCCGTGATTGGCCAGAATAATGGTACTGGTACCTGGCTTGAGGAATGGCAGCACGGTGTCTGCGAAGGGCTGTCCGCCCGGTGTCTCGTAAGGTGCGAATGGAATTTCGCCGAGGAACACTTCGACTTCTGGCAGCACGCACTGGGGAATCGGTTCCCGAACGACGCCGAACGCGGTGGCGTGTGGCGGATGGCAGTGCACCACGGCCTTGACGGCCGGACGAGCCCGCATGATCGCCAGATGCAGCAGAATCTCGCTCGTGCGTTTTCGAGTCCCGGCGATTTGATTGCCGTACAGATCGACAGCGCAGATGTCTTCCGGCTTCATGAAGCCCTTGCAAATCATCGTGGGGCTGCACAGCACTTCGTTCTCACCGACACGGATCGAAATGTTACCGTCGTTCGCGGCTGCGAAGCCTTTATTGTAAACCCGGCGACCGATCTCGCAGATCTGTTCTTTGAGTCGTCGGTCGTGGATTCCGGTATTCCAAGTCGTCATCTTACTACTTCTCCTTCGAGTCGGATCAGGCTTTCGCGTTGAGTATGCGTTTCGACCCCATCAGCAACGCCGTGAGGGATTTTTCAGGCAATTTCGCGGGGAGATGGGGCGGTTGAATCAATCCCCACTCGAATCTCCCGAGGTCTGGAGACCTTGGCTACGCGGAATTCACCCTTTCAAAATCCCTTACGGCATTGCTCGCCGAGACACGCTCAGCGGGGTGAAATATCAATGTGTACGGTATCTAAAATTGCGGCGTTATAGCCGTCTAATGGTTTCGGATTCGGATTGAACGGTGCTGCTGCTTCGCCCCCTTCGCTCACTGCAATCAAGGCCCCGGGCGAAGCTCCGAGTTCATCATAAATGATGAACGGCTCACCGCGTCCAGTTTCTGAACCTTGTAGTGCCATCGCGGACAGAGGCACACCAATTAACCAAGTCGCTCCTCGCACGCTCGGATGGCACTGCGACAGGGTGATTCGGCCAATGACTTCCGCGATCCGCATTCTTCAACTTTCTAATTCTGCCCAGAGCCTCAAATCTGTTTAAACGCCTCCGGGGTCGCCCCAGCGGGCTGACGGCCTTTACACGACTATTTCTTCGATTACCCGCTTTGTCGCAGAATTCAGCGACCAGGAACAGCGCATCTGAAAACCATTAACAGTATCAAGTGATTTCGATCAATGGTGGGTCAGCTCCAGGTGCCTGACTAACGATTCGATTCAATAGATTCTGCAGCTCCATAAAACTTCGTTCTGACGGATCAACACAGACAACATTGGGATGTAGTGAGGTCTCTGCCGCGTTCCACGATTTCAAATCCGAGACTGCTGCGGCTCTGATGGAGGCCTGCCGATTGACACGGCATGCCACCGCATGAGCAGCAGCTGTCACCACGATCATCCCAGGTACTTCGCCACGACTCATTGCCGTGACAACAGCCGTTGCCGCTTCCGTCGCAGTTCCAACTAACTCGTGCTTGATCTGTGTCCGTTGCTGGCACAAGGCCGCAATAGCTTTCTTTATGGGTTCATTCGCACTACTAATGAGAATTCGCCAGCCCACACTCGGTATCGAGTCTGCGGCAGGGGTTGTCGGGCCCCGCTCCCAGTTAATTCGATTCAGTCTGAGGAAATCCTGCGCTGCCGGAGTGATGATCGATTTCGGCCCGATGATCAACTGACTTGCAGGCTTCGCTTTCTCCTTCAATAAGTCCGCTGTAATGATTCGATCCGCGAGAACAATTCTCGGAGTGACGATTGGCTGTTCCGTTCGACGTGTGACTTCCACCTGTTTATCTGGAACGGACAATAACAATGTCGAATTCGGTGACGCCGGGCTGGATAGCGGGGGGCTCGAGCTTGCAGGCTGAATCTGCCTCAGCACGTCGCGCACCATTCGTTCAATTGTCGCCGCGTCAAACTGCATGGATTATTCTTCTCTTGTTCCCCAGCTCTGCTTGAGAACGCACGTCTTGAAGCTCTGCTCCACGATTCACTCACCGATTCACTCACCGGGGAAAGGTCCCTGCAACCACTTCGCAAACCATCAGTCAAACAGCTTCAGCCCTTCAGTCGTCCGCCAGCCCAATCACGATCCATCGTGCAGGTGTCACATTGGAGCCTACCATTTCTCGTACAGCGGCTCCGTCAGCTGTCACCAGCACGCGATCTCCTTTTCCGCCCCCCAAGTTGTCCAGTGCGATTTGTGGTTCACCGTCGGGGGCTCCCTGGTTGTCCATCGGTTGAACCACGAGCAATCGCCAACCGATCAATGTCGGATGTTTGACGGTCGCGGTCGCGTGTCCAATCACGGTCCCCAGTTGCATGTTTGTCCCGTTCTCTGGTCATGTTGGCCACTGACATTTTTCCAGATACAGCATTTGGTAAATGCCAAGAGCGACTCGTATTACAAGTTTGCACCGTTCTGCATTCGTCGCCAGAAACATCCAGCTTACTCCGGACACTCGCCAGGTCTGTCGCTTACAGAATGTGCAAATCGCCTACCAGGGTACATCGCCGTTGCCGCGTAAATGTCAGTGGGCTCGTAACACCTTCACCCGTGGGAGTGGCGATGCTGTAGGACAAATACCCTTCGCCGCCCAATCCCAGCCCGGCCATGCAGGGGCCGTTCTTGATATACAAAGTCGTGTCCATCTCGCGGCCCATGATCGTCATGTTGCGCACGTTGCGGCTGTGAATGATGCTGGTGTGGCGATAGCCATGCTCGTATTCCTTCGCCAGCCGGATCGCTTCCGAGACGTCTCGAACACGCACAAACGGGACGAACGGCATCATCTGCTCTTCACAGACGAACGGGTTGCTCTTGTCGGTCTCTCCGAACAGCAATTGAGTTCCAGCGGGGACGCGAACGCCAATCAATTCGGCGAGAACCGCGGCGTCTTTACCGATGAGTTCCCGATTCAGAACCCAATGCCCGTCATTTGCAGACTTAAACGCCAATGCGGTCAATTGTTCAATTTCTTTGCTGTTGAGGCGATAGCCGCCATGACGCCCCATGGCATTCAACAGGTCGTTGAAAATGGTCTCGACGGCGAAGACTTCTTTCTCGGCGATGCACAACAGATTGTTGTCGTAGGCGGCACCCTTGATAATGCTGCTCGCCGCGTTTTCGAGGTCTGCCGATTCGTCGACGACCACCGGAGGATTTCCCGGGCCGGCAACGACAGCTCGCTTGCGGCTTTCCAATGCCGCGCGGGCCACAGCGGGGCCACCCGTGACACACAGCAGACGGACTCCCTTGTGATTGAAGATCTCGGCGGCTGTGTCCAAAGTCGGCTTTTCGACAATCGTGACGACGTTTTCCATCCCCGTCGCTTCGTAGATTGCCTTGTTGAAACGCCGAACGCCTTCCGCCGCGATGCGAGCCCCACCAGGATGAGCATTAACAACGAGAGTGTTTCCACCGGCCATCATGCTGATCACATTGCCCGCCAGGGTCGGCAGCGAGTGCGTCACGGGAGTGATGGCGCCAATGACGCCGAATGGGGCATGCTCGATCAAAGTGATGCCGTGATCGCCGGACAGACATTCCGTTTTCAGGAACTCGACACCGGGGACCAGCTTGACGATCTGCAGTTTCTCGATCTTGTGATCCAGACGACCGATTTTCGTCTCTTCCATCTCCATGCGGCCGAGCTCTTCGGCTTGTTCGGCCGTGATGCGGCGAACGCAGTCGATGGCCTTGACGCGATCCGCGATTGGCCGACGTTCCATCTGACGGAAAGATTCAGACGCAGCTTCAACAGCCTGATCGACTGTAGGAAAAACGCCCCAGCTGCCTTGGCGATTGGGACCCGAGGTCGGCACATAAGGGGCCTTCCCGAGCTTTGCGAGGACTTCCTGAATGACTGTTCGAATTGTCTGTTCTGTGGCTTGCATCCTGATCCGTACTCCCTCGAAAATCTTCAGCGAAGGCTGATCTCGTATTCTCACGCCACCGGGCTCGACCCAGTGGGACCACGGCCTCTGCACTATTTTCTGATGTTTTAGTATTTGTCGTCGTGGCGAAATTCCTGAAATTCCCGGCGAATCACGCTGCCCGTCAGAGTTTTCACTTATTCTGCCCCGCGAATTGAATTCCTTCTTATGTGTTGCTTGGTACTGGAGGATTCAACTGGAAATTACGCAGTTGTTCCTCGGTCCAGGCATCAACTTTCTCGACTGTCGGGATTCCAGCACCCATTAACAGAATCAAAAACCCGACGATTCCCAAGCTCCAGATCTGATGATCAATAATGACGCCTATCACGATGAACAGGGCAGCGCCCTCTAACAATGCGGACGCGACGATCAATGTTGTCTGGTAGATTGGAACAAAATCCGCCTTGGTTACCGTTTCAATTGGCCTTCCTCGTAAACTTGTTCGAATGGCCCCCTGGACAACAATACCTGGAACGACAAATCTCGCGAGAATCGAAATCCCGGCCATCACCGCCCCGAAACAGGCAATGATAGGTAGACTGTCGTCTTGTTTTCCATTCGCAGCGTCCGCCCCAGCGTTTGGTTGACCAACTCCTTGTTGTTGCAATCCTTCTTTTGGACCGAATGCGACAATGCAGCCAATTCCCATGAACAGGATAATGCCAATCATCAATGCACCGACGATGATTTGCATGATCCGAACTTGGGCCGGTAAGTCCAGAGTTTTATAGACTTCTGGATTCATCCCTTTCCCCAAATTGGACCATTGTGACATGTTCAGTCCTTAGTGAGATCACAATTTCAAAAACCATTGTGGATCAAGTTTCTGCGACAAGAACTTTAATCTAGCCTTCGTTCTTAAAGATGATCTGACCGCCGACTTGTACTGTGTCAATGATCCCGATGATTGCCGCATCGACTGGTAACGGCTTCGTCTCGGGGGTATACCTGGCACTCGACCCTTGCACAATTAACACAATTTCACCTTCACCCGCGCCAACGGTATCGACGACAACAAAGGTTCGCCCGGTGGGTTTGAGGCGACCGGCGTCTTTCTCGTCGATACGTAATGGGTCCACCGTGAGCAGCTTCTGGCCCACCATGGACGCGACCTTCTGAGTCGCGACGACAGTACCGGTTACCTTGGCCAAAAACATCCGTGACGATCCTTAATGGTGAACTTGCAAATCTGTTGGCAATTTCAGTTCAGTTGTTCGTGACGATTTCCGTCTTGTGACCACCGACTAATTCGGCTGATTGTCGGGCAACGACAATTTCTTCATTGGTGGGTACGACCCAAATCTCGACGCGACTTGTGTCGGACGAAATTCGGGATTCTCCTTTGGCCTGCTGGTTTCGATCCGCAGACAACTCGATCCCGGCAAATTCCAGGTTCTCGCAGACCTTCTGACGAATCAGCTTGCAGTTCTCCCCGATGCCCCCGGTAAATACAATGGCCTCGGCCCCTCCGAGGACTGCCAGATACGCTCCCAGGTATTGCCGTATTGAGGCCGCGAACACTTCCAGCGCTAACGCTGCCCGCGCGTGGCCAGTTGCAGCTGCCTGTTCCAGATCGCGAACGTCTTCGCTCAGCCCACTGATTCCTAACAGTCCACTCTTGTTGGCCAGGTCCGCCAGTAACTGCTCCAACGTTTTGCCAGTTGCCCGCATCAACACCGGCAAAGCAAAGGGATCAAAATCGCCGACTCGGTTATTGTGCGGCAATCCAGACTGGGGACTCATTCCCAAGCTGTTTGCCATCGACTGGCCGTTCTTGATCGCGCATAGCGAGTTACTGCCGCCCAGGTGACAGGAAATCACTCGCAAGTCTTTACGTCCCAGGATTTCCGAAATCCTGCCGCCGATGTATCGGTGACTCGCTCCATGGAAGCCCCAGCGTTTCACGTCGTGTTGTTCGGTCCATTCGAACGGAATTGCATACGTCCGATTGGCAGCGGGGATCGTGTCGTGGAACCCCGTTTCCAAAGCGGCGACGAGCGGAATTTCGGGAAACGCCGATTTCAGCTGACGCATCGCTTTTGCATAGGGCGGATTGTGCGCTGGGGCGACATCAAACAATCGTTCCATCGCATCGAGCAGTTCTGGTGTGACCAGTCTGACACCACTCAGCTTACCTGCGAAAACCGCTTTGAAGCCGATGGCTGAAACTTCGGAAACCGTTTTCAAACAGCCGAACTCGGGGTGAGTCAACTGGTCCAGGCAAATCTGAACTGCCGCAGCGTGGTCGGGGATGTTCAGCGTCACTTCTTGACGATGCTCGCCAATTTGCACGAAGGCCGCGCTTTGTGCCTGACCAATGCGGTCAATGCCTCCTCGTGCCAGCTGTGTCTCCGCCGGGAGATCAAACAGCCTGTACTTGAAGCTCGTCGAACCAAGATTCGCCACGAGAACTTTCATACCCTACCCGATTCACTCAAAGTCGTTGTCGCCGGAGGGTGAGGAACCTACCGAACCGTTGGGATTGTTGAGACTCTGATGAATCAACGTCTCGGTGGGAGCCTCGCTCTCCCGAACACTCTTCGCAATCTCAGAGATCGTCGATCAATCAGTTCACGCGTGGGGTGGCACCCACCACTCGCCTGCGTTTTCCGACATTGATACTGTGCGCGGCCTCGAATGAGTCTTTTTCAATACTGATCCCCGCGATCAAATGTCTCATTCTTAACGGTGCACGGTATACTAAACGAATTGATCCAGGAGAGACGAATCAGGACGCGCAATGAAGTGGGAGCTGACGAGTTCCCCGATCTTCGAAGCGGCAGCCGCACCGGCGTCGACCGCGGCGCGAACTGAACCCACGTCGCCGCGCACGATAGTCGTGACATAGGCGCCGCCGATATTGACTTTCCGAACCAACGTGACATTCGCGGCCTTGAGCATCGCGTCAATGGCTTCGAACTGGGCCACCAGACCGCGCGTTTCAATCATGCCAATTGCTTCACCGTTCATAACGTAATCATTCCTCAAACTGACCGCTTCCAATCGCGGAGGGGCGATTTCGAGGGTCGCTTTTTTAGGGGCGGCCTTTTTCTTTGTTTGGCCAATACTGCGGTCGGATACCATGAAAACACTCCAACCGGAATCTTTCTCGCACGACGGCGAACGAATCCATTCATCTCAGGAGCGGAGCCAATGATTGATACTGTACGCAGCCCAGAATGAGTCTTTTTCAATCCTGATCCTGGCGATCAATCGCTTCATACTTAACCGTGCGCGGTACCAACTGGACTAGCTCAGCGTCGTTGTTGATGACGCTTTTGGCTTGGGCAACATCGCAGCCAACTCTTCATGTGGACGTGGAATGACTTGAACACTCAAGACTTCGCCAATCTTGGCGGCAGCACTTGCGCCTGCGTCGATTGCAGCCTTTACCGCTGCGACATCGCCCACGACAAACGCCGTGACAATTCCGCTGCCAGGCTTTTCCCAACCAATCATCGTCACGTTGGCCGCTTTCAACATGGCATCAACGCCTTCAATCAGACATACGAGACCCTTGGTCTCCAACATTCCCAGGGCTTCCATCGACTTAGCCATATTCGAGTTACTCCACGCCTTTCCAGGATTTCATGAGTGAACAGTAGAAACGAGCTTTGCCCGTTGCTGGTTTGGCAAACGGGCAGAATTGACTTTAAGCTATTACAAAATTCGATTGTTTGGAATCTTCCGAATCGGACTTTCCACAGGGAAAATCCTATCATCCCGATTCCCTAGTGCTTACAACCGCAGCCTACCGGCTTGACCAATTCAACTTTCGTTGCGTGGTCCAGATTGCACGCATTTCCTTCATCAGTATCCAGGTGGACTTCCAGCCGGACGTCTTTGTTATATCGCACCAGCAAGTCTTCGAATGTCGTCGTGCAGCCTTGTGCGTGAATTCGCAGATGCATGCGATCGCCGTCCTTGACGCTGAAGTATTCCAGATCTGTCGGGCCCATGTGGACGTGTCGCTCAGCCCGGATGACGCCTGCGGCCAGTTCCACCACGCCAGCTGGCCCTACCAGGACACACCCCGGAGTGTCATGGTGGTCTCCACTGCAGCGGACAGGCAAATCGATGCCCAGCGAGATCCCGTCGGTGAAGGCCAGTTCCACCTGCGAGGCACCCCGGCAAGGCCCCAGGACTCGAACGTCGGGCAGCATGCGCCTGCGCGGTCCGACGACGGCCACCGTTTGTTTGGCGGCGAAGTATCCCGGCTGATACAAGTCTTTGATCGGATCGAGTTGTGTTCCCTTGCCGAACAGGATCTCCAGGTGCTCAACTGATAAGTGAGCGTGTCGCGCGGAGATATTGACGACCAGCGGATTAGGCTGTGACGGAGCGGCGGGCTGCAGGTGCTTATGCAGCACTTCCCGAACAATTCGCTCGACATCAGTTCGAATGGAATTGGCCACTGACAATTTTCCTGTTCCGTCATGAATAATTAGGACGCGATGAGTACTTGAACTCCGGCCCGTTCCAGGATCCGAACCCATTCGGGAGTGATTCCCGAATCCACCACGACCTGATGCACTTTTTGCAACGGACACAGGTGGGCCAAAGCGGAATGTCCTAACTTGCTGCTATCCGTAACGACGACCACTTCTTCAGCGGACGTCAACATTTGTCTTTCAGTCTCTACCAGTAACGTATTCGTATTAAACAGCCCGGCTTCCGTGATTCCCCCAACACTCATGACCAGCCGTCGCACATGGATTTGTGACAGCGCGGCGATCGCCAGCGGTCCCAATGCGACACCAGTCTTCGGGAAAAGGTAGCCACCAAGCTGAATGAGTTCGATTTGGGGTTGATTGACCAGCAGATTCACGATTGGCAACGAATTCGTTACGACCTGCAATGTCCGACCAATTAATTGCCTGGCAACCTCAAGGGTTGTCGTGCCGCCGTCTAGTAGGACCGCCTCTCCATCTTGAATCAGGCTCGCCGCGACACGGGCGATTGCTTGCTTTTCGGTGGTGGCCTGTGAGGTCCGTTCTTCAAAACCGGCAAGTGATTCTCCGGCGTAGGAAGCTCCTCCCCGAGTCCTTCGAATTTGACCGATTCGGTCAAGATATTCCAAATCACGCCGAACTGTGGATTCGCTGACTCCCACTTGGTCCACGAGCGATTGCAGAGAAACAAAGCCTTGTTTCTCAATGACTTGCAGAATGTTGTGGCGACGCTGATCCAGTATCATGAGCGATTCATCCTTACGCGGATCATTCCTTCAGGATTCATTCTATGCTCGAAATCTTTCATTCGCAATCAATAGCTGTCAAATTATCGATCAGAGATGGATGTTTTCAATCAAATGCCACCGCCATGGCGAACTTTTCGGAGCAATCCCAATGGTTTTACCGGCAGAACCAGTGTTTCTGATAAATCCATCATGATGTAGCAGGCTGTCGCGAGTTCAATGATTCGCACCATGGACTTCAGGCTGACCAACTGACTGGCAACTGCCATTCGAAAAAACTTGTTGAGGTTAAGCCACGGCGTAACTTCCGTCCGGAAAAAGCTTCAGTCCGACTCCAATTTCGGTTGGAGGTGTCATACGCAGGATCACTCGGATCAGCCGTTCTTCCCAGACGCCTTCGATAGCCAATCCGGACGTTTGTTTGTTGTGTCGGTCAGCAAGATTCTCAGGAAGTGCCAGCCACTCGCATCGCTGAATCTGCGAGAATAGACCAAGGATTCCGGCAATATTTGCTGTGTAGCTGACGTAATCGGTGAGTCCATCGAGACTTCCGCCGACGAGCTCGTTTTTTCCAAGAAATAGATCAATTTGCCAGCAGGGGTCAGCATACTTAAAGTTATAACCGGCGCGGGCCTCGCCGCGGATTGGCTCTATGTGCTCGCACAAGAGTTCCAAGAGATTTGAAAGCCATGCTGGAGGCCGCATTTTCGGAGCTCGAAGCTGGTCGGCTTCGAGCCACTTAATGAGTTGTTGAGTTCTAAAGTGGGGCTGCGACAGGGAGTGCCTCATTGAAGAACAATCTGGCTAGAGGTTTGTGTCATTCGGAAGGGACCGGAAAGAAGCAGTCGTTTGGAGACTGCTGAAGGTGTTTACTAATTCTTTCCAGTTCAAATGCGGTTCATCATGACCAAGCGTCAGTAGTATCGAGCTTTTGGAGACGGGATTTGAACCGTTTGCTCGTGAGACCGTTGAAGGGATGTCAATCGCACCAAAATCGAACACGTCGCGCCGGCGATGACGCAGATGACACGCCAGAAACATTCTCTGGAGATCTCGCTCATTTTCTGAATGGGAAATCGTACCCTTCAGGGGAGCACCGTTTTCAGGGTCGGGCGGGTGTCAGTATCGAGTGAATTCGCTGGAATGTGAAACCAACTTGTCGTTTCGGAGTAGTTTCTCTTGTGGTGATCGACGAAACTTGAGAGAAAGTGAGCTTGGGCTCGCCGGAGTTCCGGAGGAACTCCGTTCGTACGTTAATTCAACGAGGTATTGAAATTCGGATGCTTATACTTCGCGCGGTTGAAACTAGCATAATTCGGGCGGCTATCACAGATTGCAGACGTGATTGTTACGCCCCCAGGAAGTGTGAGACCCCTTTGGCTTGTCAGGCATTAAGTCGAACCCAATTCGCGCGACTCAAAGGTCCTAGTCGCGGAGCAGTCGTCGTCTGGATCCTGCCGATGATGGCGATTCTGGCTCTTGCCAGTTATCTGTGGCTCGCTCCAGGGCCGCGCAGGCCGATTTCTGCCGCCGAGATCAGTGAGCTGGAGGATTCAGCAGCGCGAACGGAGAACCTGGATTCTCAGGCTGCTGATATTACTGGCAGCTTGCGGCAGTTGACAACTTTGGATGTCACGGCCAGCAGTGTTGAGAAACAACTGGAAGGAGAATGGACCGGTTACTATCAAGGGCAGCGTCGTTTGATCGTTCGCGCTGACGGTACCTGCACCATGACGGCCGAGCCCGAGGGATTGGCTGCCGCTCTGTTGGCCGCGAAATTGACATTCGAAATCCAGTGGAAAATGAACGGCGAGCACATGGAGTTCAAAACAATTGGCGGCCAACCGTTGGATAAAGTCAAGATTGTGCTCCGCATGTACGGTAGCCGGCGATCACACAAGATTCTCAAGCTTGAATCTGACGATCTCGTGTTGCTCGACGAAGACGGCGTGACGAAATACGAGTGGCGTCGAGTTTCGGACGAGTTAAACGCGGATGTTCCAGGGAAGTAGCGTTTTCGAATCCCAACAGGCGCTGCGTCAAGAACACGCATCTTGCGGACGAAAATAGGGTTTCTGAGCGGATGTTTATCTCTGCGGGCCAAAACGCAACGTAACTTGCGCCGATGGCGTTGGCTGTCGAATTGCAACCCTGTAACCCTACTGGCCTCAAATACGGAATGGCTCGCCGTGTCATTTTTCGATCAACTCACCTGCGTCACTGTGATGCTTGGGTTTGCATGCGGTGGTGAATCATCCATATTAAAGCCCAGCGGGGCATCGAAAAAAAATAGCCCGGCGATTTGTTCGCCGGGCTATTTGCATTTTCGAAAGTGCGTGCTCGGA
>JAQGHT010000685.1 GCA_028291565.1 Planctomycetaceae bacterium
AGCGATATGCGGCTGTGCTTTTGTTTCTGATTTCGTCTCGGGAACCTTCTTCGCCGTTTTCGCCGCGACCAATTGCTGGAGCCCACTGCGGACTTTTGCTTTTGCAGCGGGCTTAAGCAGTGGATCGGCAGCTTGGATTGGCCAGGCAAAAGCCAGCAGCCAGGCAAACTGAGCCGTGGCGATTCTTGCTAAAGCCCATCCGCAATGAGAATGTCGCATACCCAAATCCTTATGCGTTCGATTCAATTGGCCCATGAACGAAATTCGTCCAATTCAGATCATACCATCTTATCAGGCTCACGAGTTGCAGCCATTCACAAGGATTACATGGCCGTCACTGGACTGCAATCTGACTCGCGGCGATTACTTCCTTTAACCCCAGTCGGGTCAGAAAGTTTCGCGGCTTTCTGTTGTATTTCGCGGGGGCCTTCCTCATTCACGACGTTTCTCAATCTGGTTTTCTGGAGCTTGTTCTGCTTTGGGATGGTTACTAGATATAGACTTACGGCAAATTAATGGGACTGATGGGACAAATGGGACCGATACGACGCATAGGTCCCGTGCGTCCCATCCCTTACTTAGCCTGCGACTGATGCGATGGCCAAGCTGGGCGAACTCTTTGGACTGGGGACGTCTTGACAATGCCCAAAGAAACATTGGTCTTTACGCTTTGTCCGAGATTTGGGATGCTTCCGACCGTTTGAAATCCCCGCAAAATCGCCTCGTCTGGCCGTTCCCGGCTGCCACTCACGGAAGAGTCGCCATGTCGCAAAACCCCTCGCATCATCGTTCATCGAAGCGGCGTCGCGCATCGTCCGGAATGATGACCAACAGCATCCTGGGATTGATCCTGGTCGTCGGATGTGTCTATGCGGTATGGGGCATCCGTCCACTCAGGCATGCCTGGATGGCGATTGGATTTGGCCGGCAGGCGAACGGACCAATCTCAGCCCAAATCCAAACCACCGATTCTGCGCAGGATGACGCGGAAGTTTGGGCCGGGCAGCCTTCGAATTCCAAGGTCCCGCCCCCACCTCTGCCTCTGGCGGAAATCAATAAAGCTGCCGGGGACGACGAAACAGAACGGGATCCATTTCTCTCCCGCACACGCCCTCGACAAAATGCGAATATTCGCCGGCCGTCAATACTCAACCCAAACAGTACGGAAGCGGAACTGGATCGGCGTTTTGAATTGGAAGCGCATAACGGTACTGATGCGAATTCCAATTCCGTGCAGACGGCGGATTTCGAGGAACCGGCGAATTCGCAGCAACAGCGTCGCAAGTCCCGTCCTGTTAAGAAGATTCAAATTTCCACAGATCCTGGAGATGAGGCCAGTCAGCGGACAGAACCCAAAGAAATTCTCCAGATCGGTGACGAAAATGACCCGCGAGAAAAGCCGACGACAGCTCCGAACCGTGGCGGAGTGAAAGCCAAACCTGCCTCCGCAATTCCCGGTGCGGGAGGTCCGCTTCAATTGCCGGAAGTCCAAAAACTGATCGATGCGGGACAAGACGCAGAAGCCTATCAATTGCTGGCAACCGCTTATACGCAATACGCGTCCGACCGCCCTCGATTTCAGGAACTGTTGGACAAAATGGCCCAGCGGATCTATTTCACGCCGCAGCCACAGATCCAACCGCCTTACGAAATTCAAGCAGGTGACCAGCTGCGGAAAATCGCTTCGAAGTACCACTTATCCTGGCAATACCTGTCACGAGTCAATCAAGTTGATGCTCGTAAGATTCGCCCAGGAAAGAAGTTGAAGGTTTTCCAGGGCCCGTTTAGTGCCACTGTGGACCTGAGTCAGTTTGAACTTGTCGTGTTTCTAAATGGGAATTATGTCAAACGGTACTCCGTCGGAATTGGGAAAGACAATTCGTCGCCCATCGGGGAATTTATGGTTAAGGAAAAGCTTGAGAATCCCACGTATTATGGGCCCGAAGGCAATGTAATGTCCGCGGACGATCCGAAGAATCCGCTCGGCGAACGCTGGATCGACATCGGTAACAGCTTCGGCATTCATGGCACCATCGAGCCAGATTCGATTGGCAAGAGTGAATCCGCGGGTTGCATTCGAATGAAGAACGAAGACGTGGCTGAGGTTTACGATCTGTTAACGGTTGGTTCAACGGTAATTATTCAACGCTGATGGTTCAACGAAGGTCGATACAGACTCGGAGGCCACCCCAGCACCTGACACCGTGAGTGATTTCGTAGCTAATCTCGTAAGAGATTGAGGCGGTTCGCTCCGTCACAGGTCCGATGCCCAAGGTTTGGCAACCTTGGGTTCGCGCAAAGCAGCATTCCGAAATCGCTCGCGATGTAGCCCGACACTGTTAACCCTGACTCGCCTGCGGGTCATTTGACAGGATCTAAACTCATCGATGTCCAATTTGACTCTCGTCCCCAATTCGCTAAAGTGTAAACAGCACTTCAACACCACCCACTGCCGCCTCCCCTCGGTCAGCGGTAGCCCCCGTACTTTCAGCTTCCGAGGAGTTCTGCATGGCCCAAAATTCGGGTTGGTTCTACGCGAAGGGATCGGAGTCCGTCGGTCCCATGAGCTTGCCAGAATTGGTGAAAGTCCTGCCTGGCGTGGGCGGCGCCAAGACGCTGGTGTTTGGCCCCGGGTTATCGGACTGGACCGAGGCCCGGCACGTGAGCGCGATTGTGGATGCCGCCAAGAGTGGCAATGCGCCCCCCAAACCACCGACCGCGCGGCGGGCCGACGTCATTGACTACGAGATTTTCGGCGAGGAAATGCAGTTCGCTGAAGTGACGCTAGACCCGGGGGAAATGGCCATCGCCGAAGCCGGCGCGATGATGTACATGACCGAACAGATTAAGATGGAAGCGGTGTTCGGTGACCCCTCAGCCGAACAGAAGCAGGGCTTTTTTGGAAAAGTCATGACGGCTGGAAAGCGGATTCTGACCGGTGAATCACTGTTCATGACGACGTTCACCAACATCGGCAAGCAGCGTGAGCAAGTCGCATTTGCGTCACCTTATCCGGGGAAAATCGTCCCGTTACACCTGGATGAACTCGGTGGCGAAATCATTTGTCAAAAGGATTCCTTTTTGTGCGCGGCGCGCGGCGTCCAAATCGGAGTCGCGTTTAACAAGAAGTTTCGAGCTGGCCTGTTCGGCGGCGAAGGCTTCATCATGCAGCGGCTGACCGGCGATGGCATTGCTTTGATCCACGCAGGTGGCACGCTCGTGAAACGGACTTTGCTCGCTGGGGAAGAGTTGCGTCTCGATACGGGTTGCCTCGTGGCCCTGCATCCCAGTGTCGATTATGATATCAAGTGGGTTGGCGGTATCAAAAACACACTTTTCGGCGGTGAAGGAATGGTGTTCGCCACGTTACGCGGTCCTGGAGCAATCTGGCTGCAGTCGTTGCCCTTCTCGCGACTGGCAGGTCGCATTTTTGCCGCCGCGCCCCAGATGGGCGGCGCCAAAGAGGAAGGTTCCGTTCTGGGAGCATTGGGAAATCTGTTCGATGGTGATAACCGCTAAGAGCGCTCTCTGTGAATGATGAACAATCGAGAATTGTCGATGATCTGGCGGGCCTGCTGGCGGGAGAATTGCGCTGCGATCCGCTGACTGCGTCGATCTATTCCAGCGATGCGAGTTTGTATCAGATCAAGCCGTTAGGAGTCGTCTTTCCCCGGCATCGTGAAGACGTCGAAACGGTCGTCAAATATTGTGCCGAGATGCATATTCCCGTGATCGGCCGTGGTGCTGGTTCCGGAATCTCGGGCGAATCCCTGGGGACCGGACTGGTCATCGACTTCACCCGTTTCATGCGACGGACGCTGCAAGTGGGTGAGGATACGATCCGCGTCCAGCCCGGGATGGTGCTGCAGAAGCTCAATACCGTGCTTCGCCCCTATGGCCGGTATTTCCCTCCGGATCCCTCGCGCTACGACGTGACGACGGTGGGCAGCATGGTTGCTGTCGATGGCGCGGGATCGCATTCTATTCGAATCGGATCAACTCGGGATCACGTCCAGAGCCTGGAAATGATCCTCGCCAACGGCAAGTGCCTGGAATTCGGGACCGAGCCCCTGTCGCAAATTCTTGAGGGAACTGGCCCCCGTAGCGGCGAAAGTGGAGTTTTTGGCGAGAAAACGCAAATCGCGACTCTCAAGCGAACTCTTGTCGGTAAGGTCGCGAAACTGCTGCAGGACAACGCAGATCTGATCAAGCAATTCCAGCCACCCATGATCCGCAACCGATGTGGCTATTACCTGCGGAACCTGTTGACCGAGACTTCGCTCCATTTTCCCAGACTGCTGGTTGGATCCGAAGGGACGCTTGGTCTCTTTACGGCTGCGACCTTGCATACGTCGGTTTTACCGGCTCACCGGGCTTTGGTGCTGCTGTTGTTTGGCGAACTGGAAACGGCGACCCAAGCCGTGCGCGAGATTATCTTCACGGACCCCAGTGCCTGCGACCTGCTGGATCGGCGTCTGTTAAGTCTCGGCCGGGAGTCGGATCCTCGATTCGCGCACGTCATTTCCCCCTCTGCCGAAGCGGCTTTGCTCGTCGAACAGACTGGAGCAACCCGCGAAGAATGCCAGGACCGAATCAAGCAGGTGTTGGACTCGGTCAAGGATTTATCGCCCGCGCCCCTGGTCGCGCATATTGCCGATACCTTTGAAGAAGTTGAATTTCTCTGGTCGCTTCCACATCGCGTCGTACCCCTGCTCAGCCGGCTGCAAGGGGCGACCCGGCCACTGCCGTTTGTGGAAGATATTGCCGTCCCGCCCGCGGCACTGCACGAGTTCCTCGTCGCCGCTCAAAATGTCTTCAAGTCACATCAGGTCACCGCGTCACTTTATTCGCACGCGGCGGCCGGACAAATTCACTTACGCCCCTTCTTGCCCCCTCCGACGGCGGCAGACGCCGGCCGGATTGAAGGGATCGCCCGTGATTTGTATCAGGCGGTGTTCGCAGTTGGTGGCACGATTTCAGGGGAACACGCCGCCGGACTGTCGCGCACCGCATTCATTCCGGACCAGTATGGTCCGCTCTACGCCGTGTTTCGAGAGATCAAAAATATCTTTGATCCACAGAATCTGATGAACCCGGGGAAAATCATTAATGACGATCCACACCTGACCGTGCGCAATCTTCGGCCGGAAAATGGGGCCGCTCCCAATGTCGTCGAACTCCATTTGAAATGGCAGCCGGATGAACTCGCTCAAGCGGCTGGCCGGTGCAATGGCTGCGGATCTTGCCGGACCCAGGATCCCGATCTCAGGATGTGTCCTGTTTTTCGACTGGATCCTGTCGAAGAGGCCAGTCCGCGGTCGAAAGCCAATCTGATGCGGAGCTACCTGCTCGGCACGATTCGGGATGATGACCTGGCATCGCCGGCAATGAAACGCATCTCCAATTTGTGCTTCAACTGCAAACAGTGTGAATTGGAATGCCCATCGAGCGTCAACATCCCGCAGATGATGACCGAGGCCAAGGCCGCCTATGTCGAAGCGCATGGATTGAGTCGTGCCGACTGGGTTTTGTCCCGGATCCATTCGTTTGGAAATTTCCTGGGTTGGTCTCCCCGAACAGCTAACTGGCTGCTGGCCAATCCCATGGCGCGTTGGGCTCTGGAAAAAGTGTGCGGCATCGCGCGGCAACGAAAGCTTCCGAAGGTGACTCAGACGACATTCTTAAAACGAGCCCGGCGACAATTGTTGACACGGCCAGTTCGCTGGAATGAACAGCAGGCTGTGGTCTATTTCGTCGATCACTATGCCAATTGGCATGATCCGCAATTGGGACAGGCTCTAGTGGCAGTGTTGCGGCATCACGGAATTCCCGTCTATGTTCCGCCGAATCAAGTTCCCAGCGGCATGGCCATGATTTCCACCGGAGATCTGGATTCCGCACGAAAGCTGGCGGCGAAGAATATTCAGGTTCTGGCCGAATTCGCGCGCGAAGGAATTCCCATCGTCTGTACAGAACCGACGGCGGCATTGTGTCTGAAACAGGAGTATCCAGCACTCGTCGATCACCCCGATGTCGATGTCATTGCGGAGAACACCATCGAAGCGGGAGCCTACTTGATGAAGCTGCATCGGGCGGGCAAA
>JAQGHT010000693.1 GCA_028291565.1 Planctomycetaceae bacterium
ATCTGCGCCGATCAGGCGAAACAGTTTTCCAAGCAGCAGACCCGTTTCGACTCCATGCCGGGGGTCGACGCAATAGGCTCCGGCAAAGGTTGGATGCGCCATGACCAGGATCGAATAGCGGTCCGCCAGCGAGCGAATTGTATCCAGGCCAGCCAGAAATGGTGAAACCAGAACGCCTCGAATGCCTAATGAAAGTGCGTATTTCAAATACCGTTCAAAGTGTTCGGCCGGTACCATCAGATTCGGCACATACAACGTGTTTCGGCCGGTCTGCGCATTTGCGCGGCAGACAGCTTGTTGACAACGCGCAATGCGCTCTTGAAATGCTCCGAAGTCCGAATCATGGAGATTGTGATCGTCCTTCACCAGGTCTCCGCCACCCATCGCGAACTCGAACGCCAGTGACGCGAAGTCCGAAATACTGAGACCAACTGGTTTTAAAGCGGTCGCCAAGAGTGGCCGACCGTAGACACCCAGCAGTCGGCGCAACCCGTCCACTCCGAAGCGTGGACCAGAAAACCGGCTCAGAAATTCATCTGGAAGATGCACGTCTTCCAGGGTCACATTCTTCTGGAGCGACGTATTTCCGAGCAACAGATTCAGCAGCTGAGGAAGTTGGCCACCCGCCAGCAGATGATCGTAATTGATTTGTGCCCGGAAACTTTCGCGCATTCCAGGAACGGGTTCAATCGATTCGATTCGCCCGACCCAGCGTTGGACCCGTTCGTCTGAATCGGCCAGTTGGGCAGGGACCTCGACGGTCTGCTCATAAGCAATGTTCCGGCAAACCGACTCAACCATGTCCGGCGCGCATCGCACGCGATACACGGCATTGATGGAAGTCGTCTCGGGCAAGGCCGAGATGGCGGAATCAAGAGACTCGGCAGTGTCGGGGACCAAGATCGGGTTCACGGCATCCAAACCGATATGTTTTCTGGCTGTAATGTCTGTGTGCGGCAGGAACTCAAGACAGAGACGAAACTTTCACCACGTTTCGCTGTGCCCTGCGTTTACCTTACATTGTCCGCCAAGCATTGTATAGCCTTAACAGACAATGTGGGAGGGCGTGTCCCCTGCTCGTCACTTCGCGCGAGTTTATTAGCCAGCGTGGATAGAAACAGAACGCTCATCTGAATCTTTCTCATATCAATCTAACACTCGTTCTCGCAAGAACTTGAGTACGATCATTTTGTACTGTTCTGGACTCGCTTCAAAAAGCTTTAAATGATCAGCGTCTTCGAAGATCTCAATTTGTGAATGATTCGCAATCCGTTCGTGCAATTCCCGCGCCTCTTCCGGTCGAGCGCGGTGGTCGGCGGCGCCGGCCAGTATCAAGACTGGAACAGAATCTGGAATTGTCGACACGGCTCTCAGTGGAGAGATTTTAGACAAGTGAGGCAGAAATATCCCACCAGCCAGCCTGATTCCCCAATAGCCAATGCGATCCAGGATGTGCGGCAAATAAGTTTGCATGCGATGCCAGACTGCTGTGTCGAGATCGCGGTACGGACATTCCAGAATCAAGCCCTGGATGTCCGACTTCAAGTCTTCCATCGCAAAAACTGCGGCGGCCGAACCGAGCGATGCGCCCCAGACTACGATTGGCCGTTCGCGGTTTTGTCTTTTTAACCAGTGAACCGCCGCGATCACGTCATGGCGGGCACTATAACCGACGTCATTCCAATCCCCGGTTGAATCACCGTGGGCGCGGCAACTGATCAGTAATACCGAAAATCCTGCCCGCTGTATCAAGACAGCTTGGGGCCAACGAGTCGCTCGATGCCCTCCGTTCCCATGAATCAGAATCACGGCGGGGAAGTTTGGCTTTCCCGGAATGTACCAGGATCCAATTGTTTCTCCGTCGCTGGTCGTCAGCTGGAACTCCTCAACATCGAACTTTGGAGACTGAGGAACCGTCTCGACAAAGCGTGATCGAGCACGGGTCAGTAGCGAATACGCCGCAAGCAGCGAAATTCCAAACCAGGCAAGAAACAGCAGTCCGAGTCCAAAGCAGGCGATTTTGAAGAAACGGCGTCGAGAGTTCCAAAGCTTTGGCCACATGAGTCACGCCGTGATCGAGTTAATCGTCATCCGTATCTGAATCATCATCCTGGCTAAATTGATTCTCGTCGTCGTTGTCTTCGCTGTCACCGAGTTGGGCTCGGGCGCCTTGCCAGACAATGCCTGGTCGATCGGTATAGCCTTCGCTTTGAATATCGATGTCATCGAGACCGCAACTGGCTTCCAGTGGATGACAGCGACTTTGCCATTCCAATGCCAGTTCCTTTGCCGTTTCCTCGTCCGCTGCGAGAACTCCCCACAGAGCCTGATAAGCCGACCAGCCCTCTTCGTCGGGAAGCCGGCCGGGAAATGTGATCCAGTCATCGCCCAGGGGTTGGACAATCCGGCAAATATAAAAATTGATGTCTTCTTGTTCTGGCACCGATTCTCTCAATTGATCGAAGTACCGATCTGGCATCAGGGCCGACTGGAGCAGTCGCTGCTCCCAGCTCTTCCGTTGGGGAGCACTTTTCGGAAGCGTAATGACCGCTTCGTAAATGCGAACCAACAAACGCATCAGCTCTTCGCGAGGAATATAGTCGATCCCAGACAATGGCAACTCGAGTAACTCCGACAATTTCGCCTGAGTCTCCTCCGCCTGATTCTGCTTGGCCGCGATGGCGGCTTCAATCGCCAGAATCGCGAATACCGAGTCCACATTGCGTTCCGCTTCAATTACAATGGCCAGGCTGGCTTCAATCAAATCCCCTGTTTCCAATAGCGCGACCGCCCGATGGTATTCCGTCCACATTTCGTCTGGTGCGAGTTCTTCGTACTTGGTGAAGTAAGTCAGCATGACGTCAAATTGCCCCAGACGATAGGAGAGCGCTCCAGCCCTCCATAAGACGACAGGAACTTCACAGCCAGCTCGCAGGCACATGTCGAGGACCGTCAAGGCATCGCGTACGCGGTCCGTATTGGCATAGATTTCCGCCAACGACAAAGCCAGTTGAGCATTCGTTCGATCCAGTCGGAAACCGCGTGCATAGCAGCGTTCCGCGTCTCCGTAACGATCGATGGTTTGATAGAAATCGCCGGCTCGCCCAAAGCTGCGAGCATGCTCGGGGTCGAGATCCAGTGAACTGCGAAACCATTTCTCCAGAGTGTCAACATTGACCGGACTTTC
>JAQGHT010000702.1 GCA_028291565.1 Planctomycetaceae bacterium
CCATGACCTGACCATTACCAGCATTCCACAGGCGGGTCAGATTGTTGGTTCCGGCTGCGGCGACTTGCTGTCCGTCAGGTCGAACCGCTACGGAGGTAACTGGTCCACCCATATCAAACGCCCGCACCTGCTGGCCGTTGGCCAGGTTCCACAGACGAGCGGTTCCGTCTTCGCTGCCTGATAAGACCTGCCCGTTGGGAGGCATGAAGAATGCTAACGAAGTGACTGGTTTACCATGCCCGACGATTTGGATCCCACTGGCAAGGCTCCACGACTTAACCGATTTGTCAGCTCCCGCGGAAATGATGACGCGTTCCTGGTCACCAGTTGCCGCGATGGCTTCCACCGCTCCAGTGTGTTCGGCAAACGCTTGCACGGGCAGGCCCGTCATCAAGCTGAAAACGAGCACTTGATTGGTGGCGGTACCTCCAATGACCTGTTGTCCGGCGACGGCGAAGGAAACGCTCTTGACTGGGGCATCAAACCCGGGCAATTGCGGCTTCGGTCCAGCGGCGCCGTTACCAGCATTCCAAATCCGAATTTCTTTGTTCTCGCCAGCCGAGGCCAGCCAGTTTCCGTCCGCGCTTTGATCGAGATCGTAAACCGGAGCTCCGTGATTGGCGGCAAATTGCTGCTGGCCGTTGGCCACCGCATAACGGCGGATCGTGCCGTCTTCTGAACTGGTGAAGATGGCATCTCCGCCGCGATTGAATTGCAAACCGGAAATTGCCTTCGTATTACCGGCCAACGTCCGTTCAATGTGCGTCGCCGTCACAATCAACGCCTTGTCGTTCTGGCCAATGACCAGTGAATTGGGTTGATTGCTGGCAAACAAGGCGAAGGTGACGCCTGCCGCGACCGGAATGTGCTCGAGCAGTTCGCCCGTCGCGACATCCCAGACAATGGCATGATTGTCTGCACCGGTGGAAACCAGACGCAAATTGTCGGCACTGAAGCCAACGGTCTTAGCCGGCCCCACATGCCCCACCAAAGTGAACAGCACGTTGCCATCTGCGGCGTTGTAGAGTTTGACGTTATTGTCGCTGCCTGTGGCGGCCAGCTTATTGCCGTCGCGAGTCAAAGCAATCGAAGTGACTGGCTGTCCGTGGGCGATCGACCGGAGTTGTGCTCCGTCAGCAGGATTCCAGACGCGAATCGTCTGATCAGCAGAAGCGGAAACGACCTGGCCGTTGGGTAGTACCAGCACTGCTGAGAGCGCACCCGTGTGGCCGGCGAAATTCTTCTGCTCGACACCGTCCTCAGCATTCCACAACTTCAAAATATTATCAGCTGCGCCCGACACGACCTGTTGGCCGTTCGGAGCAAATGCCACCGCTGTGACAGTATTTGTATGCACGACGAATTTCGCGAGTTCTTTGCTGTCTGCGAGATTCCAAATTCGAGCGGTCTTGTCGGCAGAGCCTGAAACCAAACGTCCGTTATCGGGACTGAAAGCCAAAGCAGTCACCGGGCCGTCATGTCCGACCAAAGTGTGAGTGACTGCCCCACCAATTGCTCGCACCAGAATCGCTGGCTTGCCATTGGCCACCGCCGCCGTTGCCAGTTTGGTGCCGTCCAAGCTGATCGCAGCCACCGTTGCCGGTTGACCGTTATCTCCTTGCAACGCGACATTCGCCACGACGTCCAGCTTCCAAACCGCCAATTTCCCATCGGCAGTCCCGGAAGCGGCCTGATTCCCATTCGGATGTAAAGCCACAGACGAAACCACGTCGCCGTTCCCCTGCAGAACGGCCACTGGCTGCCCCGTGGCCAGATCCCAGACTCGGGCAGTCTTATCTGCACCGCCGGTGATCAAGCGAGCTGAGTTCCCACTGAAGCCCACACTCGTCACAGCGCCGGCGTGACCGGCGAAACTTTTGGCGACCTGCCCGGTGGCGATGTCGATCAAATCGACTTTGCCGTCTGCTGAGGCCAGAGCCAGCCACTTCTTGTCAGGGCTGACTTCCAGCGTGACGACGGGAATGGCCGCCGCAGCAATTTGTTTGGTGGCTGCGGTGGGAACGGTCCACGTGCGGATCGTATTGTCCGCGCCGCCCGAGATAATCTGCGTACTGTCCTGATTCAAGGTTAACGAGGTAACCGCGGCGGGTGTGTCGATGCGCGCCACAATGGCACCGTCAGCCACATTCCAGATTCGTACAGATTTGTCGGCCGACGCACTGACCAGTTTCGTATTGTCAGTCGTGAATTTCAGACCGCTGATCAGTCCTGTGTGGCCTTTGAAAACGAGGCCAGGTTTGCCGTCGGCGAGGTTGATCAACTGGATGCTATTTTCCGGTCCGACTGAGGCCAGCCACTTTCCGTCGGCACTGACCGTCACGACGGGCACGATTGCCCCGGCGGGAATATCGAAGCGTTTCAGATTTTCAGTACGTTTCCAAATTTTGGCGGCGCGGAAATCCCCAGAGGCAAGCGTCGATCCGTCCGGGCTGAATGCCAGGGCGTGTACGAAATCGCGATGGGCCGCTTTGTCCGTATACAGCGGCTTGCCGTTTTGTTGGATGCTGCGCAAATTGGGATCGACCAGTTGAGCCACCTGCTGACCAGTCGGGATATGATAAATTGCGATTTGGTTAGCTCGGCCACACGCCACATATTGACCGTCGGTCGTCATGGCGATCGCATAAATCGCTTTGGCCGTCGTTGGAATGGGTTGCCATGAGACTTCGGCTCCGCCACCCGCGGCGCTGGCATTGGCACCTTCGAGAATCCATTGCTTGATAATGCCAACTTGTAACGGCGTTAATGCCATCGCCTCAACTTTGTTGGGCAAAGGCGGCATTGCCGGCCCCTTGGCGCGAGTCACAACTTGAAACAGCAGGCTCTTGTCGGGATCCTTGGCGATGACCGAAGGTCCCCGCTTTCCACCCTTGACGATGTTTGCAACGTCTTCCAGGTTGAGATTGTTTTCCTTGATCGCCAGGTTATGGCAGGCGATGCAATTGGCATCCAGGATGGGGAAGACATCTTTTTCAAAGTCGACTGGCCGGCCCAGATTCACCGGGGCGGGATCGATAACTTTGTTCGGTTTGGCTGCTTCCTGGGCGTAGGACATCCCCACACTCATCAAGCAGGCCAGCAACCCCATTGCAACGCGCTTCATGACCAACTCCTGTGCAGATATGACTTATATGATTCGCAGGACTGAGCGGTCCAATGGGACATATAAGTCGTATGGGACTTATGGGGCTTACCAGGCCAGCGGCAAATAGCCGCGTGGTAGTGGATCCGTTTTGCTATTTATACTGTTCGCGGCTACGAATGAGTCTTTTTCAATGCTGATCCCCGCGATCAAACGTCTCATTCTTAACCGTGCGTGGTATAAGATCCACCGAACTGGTGACCCGTTTTTCTTCTACCCTGTCACGATCAATGTGCAGCGATTTTGTGGCCACATCGATCAGCCGCTGGAGCGGCTTAACCTTGCTTTTTCCACGTAGCTGAAGTCGTGAGACTTCGGGCGAGCGACTTAAATCATCCAAATTCTCACGAATTCGGCTACAAATTGAGTTTCATCCGCAGCATTACTTTGTCACATTCAGGACGAGTGGCTGGTCAACTCCGGCCTTGCCGTTGAAGTCCATCGTCGCGTGTACCACCATGTTCGCCAACGCCCCTTCAGTGGCGTCTCCAGTGGATTGAATGCTGAGAATCCCTTCCGTCTTGTCCGCTGGAATCGTGACGGGAGCCGCTGTCAGTCCTACGACTCCGGGTGGCAATGGCAGCGACAACTCGACTGGCCCCGCGAATCCATTGACTCGGGCAATGGTCACTTTGACCTCAATCTTTTCACCCTTCTTGAAGGCTCCGTTGTTCGGCGGAGCGACTGTCATTGTCGCCGGGCCAGGTTTTACGGTGATCACCAGCGGAATTGACGGCGACAGGACGACGATATTGTTGGGCTTGGCAACTGTCGCCGTATCCGTCGCTTTCTTATCCGCGGCAGCCTTCGCAGCGGTGGTCGTTTTCAATTTCTCGGCCGCGTCAGCTAAAGCCTTGTCCGCAGCCGTCTTTTCGTCAAGGGCCTTCTTGGCTAACTCGGCCGTGTCGACAGCAGACTTGTCCGTGATGACTTTTGCTTCCGCGGCTTTCTTCGCGGCTTCGGCGGTATCAACGGCAGCTTTATCGCTGACGGCTTTGGCATCGACCGCTTTCTTCGCCGCATCGGCGGCATCGGCGGCCGCTTTTTCCGCGGCTGCCTGGGCGTTCTTCAGATCCTGGTTATTCGCATCTTTCGCCGCCGCTTCTTTTGCTTTCGCGGCGTTCTCCGCTGCAGTTTTTGAGGCGGCATCCGTGTCGACCGCTAGTTTGTCGGCTTTCGTCTTGTCTTCTGTGGCCTTGGTGGCGGCCGCTTGAGTGTCTGTCGCGACCTTGTCCGCAGCCGTCTTGGCGTCGAGAGCTTTCTTGGCTTCTGCTGCGGAGTCAACCATTTTCTTGTCTGCGGCGGTCTTGGCTTCCGTCGCTTTTTTGTTCAGTTCAGTGATCTCAACCAGCAGCTTGTCGGTGGCTTCCTTTTCCTTTTGCGCGGCGTCGGCGGCTTCGACATTCCGACGATAAGGCACTGTAGCCTGGCCCTTCAGGTACACGGTATAGGTTCCCGGAGGGGCATTATTCTGCACGAACAATCGCAGGAGTTCGGAATCCTTACCCTTGGCAATGGGCTTGTTCTCCAACTGGACATTCGCGGGCTGACCCAGAAACGTGAGCGCGACATTATCATCGAACCCATTGCGCCGCAGCAGTTTGGTCGGAATCAAAATCTGGCTGCTTTGGTTCACTTCCACTTTAGCGGGAGCGTCGGTCACCACTTGATATGGAGCAAGTTCGTAATTCACCGCGAGGACCAGATTGCGAGTCATTCTCGAGACGGAAGCGATTCCCGCCCCCCGATTCCAGAGCACAGTTCCTCCACGAGCCTCTCGCATCACGGCTTTCGGTGGCGTTCCCATCGGGGCCCCCGGGTCTGTGATTTGAGCCGTACCGACAATCTTGACCGGACCATTCCACGGAGCCACGGCTTCCGTGGAACTGAAGACCAGGATCGTGGCATTCTGGCCGGGGCCGATGCTCGAACCTTTGCATGTCACGCCAGCCGGCAATCCCTCTGCGGTAACATCGATCGCACCATTGAAACCGTCGTGACGGAAAGAGAAGACCTCAACCTGAACATTGTCGCCTTTTCGCAAAACGAGTTCCCAGGGATCGCCAACCGTCAATTGATCTTGCGGTTTGGGGGCAATTGGAACGGCGGCGAGACGAAAATCAGGACGTTCTGGCCGAATCGCCAGACGATAGATCATTGATGTGTCGCCGCGACTCTCGTAATAGCGGTCGCGAATTGAGACGCGATATTTGCCATCCGCTGGAGCTTGAAAGCGATAGGCTGGATCATTGGAGATCGTGTCAAACACTAACGGTCGCAAGTTGACCGAACTCTCATCCAAAGCCGTCATTCGAGTGACGGTTTCTACTTTTTTATCGTCGATGACGACGCGGTCTACCGTCAAGAACGGATCGACCGTTCCGCCATTCCGTTCGCCAAACACTTCCATCCAGAAGACTTGATTGGCTTTCGCTTCGAATGTCACGAAGTCGACATCACCGCGCGCCTGGAACTGTCCGACAAACTCGCAGGGAACAGTAATCGGCTGAGCCATCGCGGGCAGATTGTTGGGTTCCACTTCGCGAATGACATTGGCCGCGGCGAAAAAGATCGTTACGGGATTCGAGCTTCCTGCGGGGCCTGGCAAGGAGTAACTGATGCCGTCGACATCCGCTTCAATGGATCGCAAATTCGGTCCCGATTGCTGCACGGTGGCGTTGTCCGGCAATGCGATCTGAACCTTGAGTTGCTCCAGGGGCTGACCAAACAACTTCACATCGCTCGGTTGGCCGCCCGGTAGATTGCGACCATAAATCACGAATTCCGATGTCGTGTTCGGTAAGGCTGATGGTGGATAAATGAAGTCGATATGCGGCCCGTTGTGGATTTCTAAACGATAGAAATGATCGTTCGACCCGCCGTAGAGCGAATCATAAACCTTGACGAGATACTCGCCATCAGCCGGAGGCGTGAAATCGACAAGTGGCCCGCGCAATTTGTCACGGCGGACCATCAAGAGTTTACCGGTCGGAGAAAACAGTTCCAGCACGCCGTCCATCCGCGAATCGATCGCGCCACAGACACACTGCATCAAGACGCGCTGCCCTTGCTTGAGGGGCACTTTAAACCAATCAACATCCGTAGCACCATTGGAGCGTGCGTT
>JAQGHT010000721.1 GCA_028291565.1 Planctomycetaceae bacterium
GGACAGGTTTTCAACCTGTCCGTGCATGGGGACGGACAGGTTGAAAACCTGTCCTACTTCAAGCGTGCGTCCAGAGAAAAGCGTCCCAAACGTTGCTGATTTAACGGAAACCGCTTGTGCGCCGAAGAATTTGTCTGAACGACAAATTCTTCGGCTGCGAGTCTCGGAGAGACTCGCCAACAGCACACTCGAATCAGGAATTAAGTCCCCATGTTCCAGGCAATTCGAGAACGGCTGAACCAGGGTCATCGCACAATGGCCTTTCCAGATGGCCCGGCACCTGCTTTGCCGGACCGATTTCGGGGGCTGCCAATCCTCGATCAGTCGAAATGCCCCGGGGGATGCTCCGAATGCGTTTCCGCGTGTCCGACGGACGCCATCTCGCAAACGGCGGACGCGCTCCAGGTGGATCTCGGTCGTTGTTTGTTCTGCACGGACTGCATGGAAGCCTGCCCGGAGGGGGCGGTCGGATTCTCGAATTCGTATCCGCTCGCCACGAGCCGGCGAGAAGACTTGATCTTTAGCGGCCGCGAACTGGAATTAGCCAAGGCGTTGAATGCCAAAACGTTAAAGCTGTTTGGCCGCTCACTGAAATTGCGTCAAGTGAGTGCTGGTGGTTGTAACGGTTGCGAATCGGATGTGAATGTTCTGAATACTGTCGTGTTTGACCTCGGCCGATTCGGCATCAAGTTCGTGGCTTCACCACGACATGCTGACGGACTATTGATTACAGGACCGATTACCAAAAACATGAGGTTGGCACTGGAAAAGACCTACGCGGCGGTCGCGACTCCAAAAATCGTGATCGCCGTGGGCGCCTGTGCGATTTCGGGGGGCCCGTTCGCGGGATTGCCCGATCAATCAGGTGGCGTCGAGGGAATTCTGCCAATTGATCTCTATGTGCCAGGGTGTCCGCCCCATCCGATGACAATTCTCGATGGTTTACTGCGACTTCTCGATCGCCTTGGTTCGCACGGAGCCGCTTCAAGTCCGAAATGACCGGAGTTTGCGGAGCCTGCCAATACCGCGCAGGGCAACGCCATGTGCGATTTCTATCGCCAATCTCACCAGAGATTGGGGCAGTTCGCTCCGTACCTGGTCCGATGCCCAAGGTCTGGCGACCCTGGTTACGCGCACATCGGCGCCGGACCCGACTACAGTGTTTCGCCTTTCAATTTCGGCGTGGCACGTTGCAAAACATTGGCTTCGTTACCTTCTCGTAAGCCAGAATGTGACTCGCGGCTGACAAGAACGTTGAGAACTGCCATAATTCAAATTGAAATTGTCGAGTTCCTGGCAATCCTGATTAACCGGTCAGCTCCTTGATCGTCAAAGTCAGCGGCTGGCGGATTCGATCTACGAGGTTCTTCGTTCTGAATGAGGGCGTTCCTGTGTGTGTAACCTCTTGTGACCAAAGCGTACAAGTTTCGCTGGGGCCACGAAGCTATGAAATTGTCATCGCCAGCCAGCAGTTGGATCACATCGCCACCGCCATGAATCATTGGCTGGTCCGGCGAGGCTATCCTCGGCAAGGCCGTGCTGCGGTGATCATCACCGATCGCAATGTGCTGGAAACTCACGCCAAAATCGTCAGTTTCAGCCTGCGTTCGGCCGACTGGCATTGCCATACGGTGGGCATGGATCCCGGCGAAAACTCAAAGTCTCTCGCGGCGGCGTCGCACATTTACGACGCTCTCGTCGATTTGAAAGCCGATCGCCAGACCGTCATTGTGGCTGTGGGTGGCGGAGTCATGGGCGATTTGGCCGGATTTGTGGCCTCAACGTACAACCGTGGCCTGCCGTTCGTGCAGGTTCCCACAACTCTGCTGGCTCAAGTCGACAGCTCGGTCGGTGGCAAAGTCGGCATCAATCACCCAAAAGGCAAAAATCTGATCGGCGCCTTCCATCAACCCATCGGAGTGTACCTGGATACTTCGGTATTGAAGACTTTGCCGGACCGGGACTATCGCGCGGGCCTGGCTGAAGTCGTTAAGTACGGCGTGATCCTCGATCCCGAATTCTTCGAATACCTGGAACAGCACGTTGAAGACATCAATGTGCGTGAGGGAAATGCCTTGCGGCATATTGTGGCGCGCAGCTGCCGCTTAAAGGCAGATGTCGTCGAACAGGACGAATATGAACTGACGGGTGTGCGAGCCTGCTTGAACTACGGCCACACGTTTTGTCATGCGTTCGAAGCGTTGTGTGGCTATGGTGAGTTGATGCACGGTGAAGCCGTTTCGATCGGCATGCTGTACGCCAGCCGCCTGGCCGAACGATTGGGCCGAATTGATGCCTCAATCACGGAACGACAACGCCGGTTGCTCAAGGCCTTGCACATTCCGACGGAACTGCCTGCGGGAACGCGGCTGAGTCCCGACGACGTGATCGACCGCATGCGACTCGATAAGAAGGCGGTCGGCGGGCAGCTTCGATTCGTTCTGCCGACACGAATGGGGCATGTGGAAACGGTTAAAGATGTCCCAGATGCTGAGATTCGAGCGGTCCTGGCGGAACTGGCGGTGGGGTAATTGGACGCAGTTTCACCAATTCAGCTATGCGGCTTTTAGACAGTGTCGTCCGTGTGTTTGATGAACCCATCCGCACAAGCCAGAGGCTTATGCTACGATCGACGTCCCCTGGACTGTCGTTTCTGCCAAATCCGTGTAGAATGAAGACCCAGATCACTGTACGGTTCATTCGAGTTCAAGAGCGTGAATCCGATTTCATGACAGTGACGCGGATTTCAAGGCATTCTTGATCGTGACCGATTCCAGTTCCACACCTGACCTGCTGAAGACGCTGCAGCTGTATCTGGTCAACGGCGTCGGGCCGCGGACGTGGGTGCTGTTGATGGAACGGTTCGGTAGCCCTGAAGCCGTTCTGGCCGCCAACGCAAGTCAATTGCAGGAGGTTTCTGGAGTCGGACCTAAACTCGCGGCGGCGATCCTGGCGGCTCGTAATTCCGGGCCGGCTGAACGCGAACTGGCTCATTGCCGGGAATCTCTGGTCCAACTGCTGCAAAAGGGCCGCGATGGCTATCCTACCTGGCTCTCAGAAATTCCCGATCCGCCACCGTTGCTATATGCCAAAGGGGATTTCGCGGCACGTGACAAGGTGGCAATTGCCATTGTCGGCTCGCGGCGTTGCACCCTTTATGGTCAGCAGCAGGCAGAGCGACTGGCTGGCCAGTTGGCTCGAGCGGGGGTCACCATCGTCAGCGGATTGGCACGCGGAATCGACGGTGTGGCCCATCGTGGAGCTTTGACGGCTGGGGGCCGGACCATCGCCGTTTTGGCCACCGGAGTCGTCGATATCTACCCGCCTGAACACGAAGACATGGCAAAAGAGATCGCCAAACACGGCGTGGTCGTCAGTGAATCTCCACTGGGACAAGCGCCGACGCCTGGGATGTTTCCGCAACGAAACCGTATCATCAGCGGTCTATCCCTGGGAGTGATCGTGATCGAAGCCGCTCGTAATAGCGGTGCACTCTACACCGCACGGCACGCGATGGAACAGAATCGGGAAGTGTTCGCCGTTCCCGGTCGGATTGATAGTTTAGCCAGCGAAGGCTGCCACGATTTGATCCGCGACGGGGCGACACTGGTGCGGAATGTCGATGACGTCCTGCAATCGTTGGGCCCGCTTTCGTCTCCCGCAAAAACGTCGTCGACCGAAGCCGTACATGCCCCGCGTGAACTGCTGTTGAATGATCAGGAAAAGCTGATTCTGAACACAGTCACAGCCGACCCTCAACACATTGACGAAATCGTCCGAGCCGTCAATCAGGAACCCTCCCGAGTCTTGCAGACATTGACGATTCTGGAAATGAAACGGCTGGTGAAACGGCTGCCCGGAGGTCATCTCTGTCGACTATAATCGCTGGAGTCCCGGGTTAAGGCGGACGCGGATGGCTCCATCTGAGCTCGTCCGGGCCCAGCTGAAGCCGGTACTCCAACAGGTTTGCCATATCCACCTTGATGAATAGGATGAGTCCTGATGATCTATTTGAATGTGCTGTTGAAGGTCAAAGACGCCGCAAATATACCCGTCGTGCATGACTTGCTGATCAGGCAGGGCCAGCTGTCCCGCCAGGAACCGGGCTGTGCGCGGTTTGAAGTTTACCAGTCCAGCAACGATCCGACCCGTTTCTTCTTGAATGAGCGTTGGGACACACAGGCGGATCTCGACGTGCATCGAACCGCCGAGGCCTACACTCAAATCTATCAGCCCAAAGTGATCCCACTCGTCGATCGCGAAGGCCATCCCTCACAATTGCTGGAATAGAAGTCCGATTGCTGGACTCGTCGCAGTTCTGATTCGCTCGGTGTTTCGGCTCGGTCCTGCGGTTAAGATTGAGACATTTGTAGGACGGACATTCCTGTCCGTCGAGTTCGATGCGACGGACAGGAATGTCCGTCCTACAGCTATCGCAATGTCTCAGTTCACCCGGCATGGGGTATAAAAAACCGCAATGACCGCCACGACGGACAGGAATGTCCGTCCTACTCTTCCCATGAACTCTCCCGCTGTGCCGACTTCTGCCGATACCAACCGACCTCGCAGTTCACTGGGCGCGGTCAGTTTACTGAGCGGATGCTTACTCACGCAGTTCGTGATGCAGTTCGCCTATCAACTGCTGCTGGCCAAGTGGTACGGCGCGGGAATCGAAATGGACGCGTTCAGCGCGGCTCAGGCGATCCCGATGGTCGTCGCGACGATTTTGGTGGGGTCACTGCAGTATGCGTTCGTGCCCGTCTTCATTCAGCGAAAAGAACAGCTGGGATCGGATGCGGCCTGGGAACTGGCCGGCACCACGGGCTGGATTCTGATTCCGGGAATCGCACTCCTGTCGCTGGCCGGATGCCTCGCCGCTGAGCCGATCATCCAAGCGTTATTTCCCAGGTTTTCGGAGGCACAGCAAGCGCTGACGATCCGTCAGTTTCAAGTCCTTGTGTGGTTGACCTGGACAATTAGTGTCACGGCCTTCTTTCAGACTGTGTTACAGGCAGCTCAAATTTATCGCCCGGCCGCAATCGGACCGCTGGTCGGAACAGCTGTGACCATCACGGCAAGCTGGTGCCTGTCGGAAACGTGGGGCATTCAGGGCATTGCGTGGGCGACCCTGGGCGGAGCCTTGGTGGGACTCGCGTGGCAGGCACCTGTATTCTGTTTGAACGCTCGATTTCGCTGGCGGCTGGATGCCGGAACTCGTCAGATGTGGCTGATGCTCGTGCCGATCTTACTCGGAGCGGGGATCTACAAACTAGATCCGCTGCTGGATCGCTATCTGGCGTCTGGTTTACCCGAGGGGAGTGTCTCGCAGTTAGGTTACGCGTCGCGTTTGATCACGGCCCTGCTAACGCTGACTTCCAATGGTCTGGCGATGGTCATCTTCCCCGTGTTGTCGGCCTGTGCGGCAAGCGGAAATCGCGCGGGTTTGAAATCGGAACTCGTGCATGCGCTGCAATTCCTGGTCTTTCTACTCGTGCCCATCTGCCTGGGGCTCGGTTGGTTCGCGGGACCGGTCGTGCGGGATCTGTTCGAACGTGGGCGATTCACCTCTGCCGACACGGCCGTCGTCTCCCATCTGCTGCTACTCTATCTGGGCGTCTTGCTGGGCGGCAGTGCGGGCGAGATCTTAAGCAAGACGTTTTTCGCATTGGGAGACAGCAGAACACCCACCGTCGTGCGGATCGTCGGCTTCGGGGTGGGGGCCGGCTTGAAATTGTGGTGGGGTCTGCAGTTTGGATTGACCGGTATCGTGTGGGCGACCTCGTGCTATTATGTGTTGATTTCCGGCTTGGATGCCCTGCTGCTATATCAACGGTTGGGAACGGTCTCATTTGCCGGACTGGCAGAATCGTTCTGGAAATGTGGCTGCGGCTCTGTCGTGGCCTTACTGGTCGCATCGTTGATTTTGAGCGGAAATGTTCCAGGCCTGATCGTGCCAGCCGCGATTGTCGCGGGATTAGGATATCTGGTTGCAACGCATTGGCTGCACGATCCGATCGCCTTGCGACTGTCCGCCGGCATTCGACAGCGGCTCTGGCCGAAGTAAGATGGCTCGAAATTCCCCGAACGTGCGACATTTTCCGTGATCAAGAAACGGACAGGTTGAAAACCTGTCCTGCCGATTTCTGTACCGACTTTCGGTGTCGAGATTGAACGTCGCGTACCGGCAAAAGATGCCGCTCAGAATTCCGTGTAAAGACCAATTGACCGAATTCACCCATTGTGGCAAACTGCCGCGCGGGTAGGCCAACAAATCGGGGGCACCCATACTTCAGGGAGGAAGTATGAGGACAGCATTAATTCATCATTGGAATACTGGCGGAGATGTCAGTGATCGCGTTTGGAATTCGCTCTGCCGAATCTGGCCGAGCGCCGAACGATTCACTTCCGATCCGTGGTGTTCTACAGCGTTAACCGACACTACGCAATGGCTCAATACAACGCCACGTCGTGGCCGAGCATTGGGCGAATCGCATTTGCGTCGCGATCAACTGTTGTCGCGTTTGCCACGTGATCAAGATTGGAACTCGGCCTTGCTGGAGGGCTTTGATCTGGTCGTGAGCACAAGTCTGGCAGCGGCGCAACTGATTACAGTCAAATCCGACGCCATGCATGTTTGCTTTCTGGCACCGGAGGTGGTTCATGCTCCGTTGCAGGAAATGCGAGATTCGATTGCCGATCCTGCCGCCACGCGGACCGAAAAGCTTCGAGAATTGGCGCATCAAACGTGGCAGTCTTCGTTCGTGCCCAAGATCTGGGCGCGAGACGCCGGAAGTTTGCCCACCTGGAATTCCGGAGTGACGCATTATTTGACCGCGACGCACGCGATGGCGGCCCAGTTTCATTTTGATCTGGCCGGCCAACCACACGCGGTCCTGTATCCCCCGGTCGACACGACGTTCTTCCGACCTGGACCTGATACGCACGAGAACTTCCTGTTGCTCGTCTGTCATCCGGGCGTCGAAACGCACGTCGATCTGGTGATTGAAGCCTGTAAGGCCGCGCACCGGGATCTCGTCATCTTGGGTGGCGATGAGTACCGCTCGCAGATCGATTCGTTACCGTCCCAAGTTCGCTGGGAAGTCATGCCCGACGATCTGGGATTGAGAAGTTACTATCGGCGTTGCCGAGCTGCCTTCTCGGTCGGTACGTCGGGCTTTGACCCTGCATTGGTCGAAGCTCAGGCATGCGGTACACCTGTTATCGCCTGCCATCACGCGGCCAATGAAGAAATCCTGATCGACGCCGAACGGAGCGGTCTGGGGACCTGTCTGTACTTCCATTCTTCGACGGCAGCGAGTATCGTTTCGGCAATCCAAGAGTTGGAGCGCAGGCCGCAGAATATCTCGGCCGTGTTGAGTCTGGCCCAGGCCACGAAGTTTTCGCCGGCACATTTTGAACACAGCCTGACCCATCAGATTGCCCGTTGGTGGACCGAACGAATGGCCCGCAAGACAGACGCATCGCCAATTTTGAGCCTGCAAAAACCAAAGGAAGATCTGGACCGCCGCCGGTTCGCTGCGTAATTTCGTCGTGCCTACTGCGTCGCGTTCTCCCGGGTGGGGACCCCCGGGAAGCGCTTTTCAGTATCGCACACAAATTCGCCGTCTGGAGCAGTAGGACAGGTTTTCAACCTGTCCGCGCGCCGTAAACTGACAGGTTGAAAACATGTCGTACTTAGAGCTGTTTAACCTTGAGCGTTTCGGTTTGCGGTGCTGAATCGTGCCACTGCTTTAATGCTGTACTCGGCGTTTAAGCAGTGCTGTTCACCGCTCCGTAAGCACTGCTTGACGACCGAGTACAGTCGCAAAGCAGTGGCACATCACTGGAAGACGCACGGTTAAACCGCTATAGCCGCCAGGTCGTAATATGCCGCACGTGGTGATCGTTGGAGGTGGGCTGGCGGGCATGGCGGCGGCCGTAGCGTTGGTGAAATCGGACTTTCGCGTCACGCTGCTGGAATCTCGACCTCGCCTGGGTGGCCGGGCCAGTTCGTTTGTGGATCAGACCACCGGCACAACGATTGATAACTGCCAGCATGTCAATCTGGGCTGCTGTACGAATTTTCTCCATTTCTGTCAAGAAACGGGAATTGCCGACAGTTTGCGAACGGAACACTCCCTGACGTTCGTCGGCCCGAATCGGCGGTTACATTCTTTAAAAGCCAGCTGGCTCCCGGCGCCGTTGCATCTGCTGCCGAGTTTCGCCCGCCTGAGCTATCTGAGCTGGTACGACAAGTGGCGACTCGCGTGGGGACTGCGCGCTTTGGCACATCGACGCAACGCCACGTCCGAGATGCTGATGTCTGACTGGCTGGTCCAGCAGCGGCAAACGCCGGGTACCATCTCGCGGGTCTGGCAAGTCGTGCTGGTCAGTGCCCTGAGTGAAACGTTAGATCGAATCACCGTCCGTGACGCGCGAAAGGTCTTCGTCGACGCCTTCCTGGCGAATCGCCACGGCTGGGAAATGCAGGTGCCCACCGTACCGCTCGACACACTGTATTCTGAACGAGTCGGTGAATGGCTGCGATCCCATCACGTCGACGTACGACAGCAGGTCGGAGTCAAACAGATCGCGATCGCAGACAATCGAGTCCAGCACGTCGTCTTGCGAGACGGACAGCTGATCGACGCGGACGATCTGATACTGGCGGTTCCAGCACGTCTCGTGGCCGCTTTATTGCCGAGTGGTATCGCCCAACATCCGACACTCTCGCAACTGGAACAACTGGAATGGGCCCCGATTTCGAGTGTTCACCTGTGGTTTGATCGTCCATTCCTGCCCGTACCACACGCGACGCTCGTGGATCGCCTGTCACAGTGGATCTTTTCTCGCGGAAGCACCGTGCAACCCGACGGAACGCTGGCAGAATATTATCAGGTGGTGATTAGTGCTTCGCGAATGCTCGCCAACCGAACTCAATTGGAGATCGTGGCCGATATCGTCCGGGAACTGAGTGAAATCTGGCCCGAGGCTGCCGCAGCCAGGCTGTTGAAATCCCGAGTCGTGACCGAGCACAAAGCCTGCCTGTCAATGTTGCCCGGAAACGACAAGTTACGCCCTGATCAGGCCACGATCGTTTCGAATCTGTTCCTGGCCGGAGACTGGACGCGGACCGGTTGGCCGAGCACGATGGAAGGTGCCGTCCGCAGCGGATATCTCGCCGCTGAGGCTATTTGCAGGCGACACGGAACACCACGAGCATTCGTCCAGCCGGATCTGCCGGTGAGCCGATTGTCGCGGCTACTGTTTGGACTATGACTTGCGAGCTTCAGACCGAGATCCGCAACCCGCACTTCGGGCACGCGTCCGCCTGCAATGTCAGGGCGGTTCCGCATCCCGGACATTCTTTCAAATTCGGTTGGGACATGCTCCGCGGTTCACTGCCATGTGAATAGATAATTCTCGCCAGGACGCGTCCCACGACCAAGCCGATGATTCCCAACAATAGCAGCCAGAGTAATCCCATTTTCATGGTCCGTCAGAATTGCAAAATGATGTAAGATTTGGTTCTATCATGACGTGGTTCACTGAAGCAATAGTGGGCGTCGTATTGCTATCGCTGAATCACACCGCGTGAATCACGTTCCATTGGATTGTGAATTAGGGAATCAGAGAAGGCGACTGTTCAAATGGGCAAGAAAGGCAGGCATAAATCGCGCGGCCACTATTGCTGGGCCTGCGATTGCCAGCTTCCAAACGAGTCCTTCAGTGGCAAGGGTCATCGACGCCACGTCTGTAAGGAATGCAGTCAGCTCGGGAGCGAGGAATTGGCCTTCCGACAAGAATTAAAGAATCTTTATCAATGTTGCGATTGGGATGGCAGCATCCTTCGCCGGCGCAAAAAGACATTCGAGCAGTTCCTGAATCATTCAGACTCACTAATTCGCCACATCGCCCAACTGACGCAACTCGAAGACCTGGAAATTCGGGCTGAGCGTGCCGCCTTTGCCACCGGAAGACTGGCGGAATTCTGGAGTCAAATTGAAGATGAGAGCGATAACGATTTCGGATACGACGCCGAATTGGCCCGACAATTCGAAGCGGAGCTTTTTTGGGAAGACTATTTCGAGCGAAATTCTTAGACGCTGACAATGAGCCGACATTGGCCGTAGGCGATGTCTCTCCGAGACTCGCAGTCGAAGACGTTTGCCGTTCAGGCAAACTCTTCGACGCACCAGTTGTTTGGTCGATTCTTAGGATCGGAGAATCAATAACTGTCGGATTCAACTATCGGGAGGGCGAGGTTCACTTGCCAAAATCCAAACCTTTGTCGTCCGGCGGCGAGCCCACCAGTTTGAAGTTGAAGTGACCTTCGTCGGCAAATGTCATCGTTCCGGCCAACGTACCACGTTCTGGCCGCTCCAATATCAAGATGGAACCATCCACAGAATAGGTCCCGCCAAATTGGTCCCCCGGCTGGTTCGGGATCGTAAACTTCCAACGGAACTTGCCGTCTTCCGTCAACGACAGCGAGAACTTCGAACCATCGGGCCGCGCGGCTTGCCATTCCCCTGGTAGCAGGGTCTTATCGATCGGCGGGGCGGCCGGGACCGGCTCGGCAGGAGTTGGATCTGGCATTGGCTGAACTGAATTGTCATTGGCCACGGCTTGCCGAGGTGGCCCCTTGACCATCAGCACCAATTCACGGGCCAAACGGTCATTCGGCAGCAGCTCGGCCACTTGCTGCAGCTGCACGACTGACTCCGCTTTATGGCCGCCGATCATATAGTGATATCCCAACACGAAGTGCGCATACGCCGCTTGCGGGTGGGTTTGAGTGTATTTCTCCAATGCCTGCAGCTGTTCTGAGTAAACAAACGGATCTGCGTACAGGCTGCTCATTGTTGTCCAGTCCCAGCCCGGACCAATGGAGAGCAGTGAATGCAACGTCACAGCCGCTTTCCGGTAGTCATGCCGGGCGAAGAGCACAAGTGCTCGAAATTCGTGAAACACCGCATCCGCCGGATTCGCTTCGATGGCCAGATCGACTCCGGAAAGGGCTGTCGCATAGTCGCCTTCTCGGAACGCCTGGCGCGCCGCGTCAAACGTCGGGTTGACGGGTGGTGGTAGTCCAGAGTCAGTGGGAGACGCGCCTGCCGGGGCAGTCGTCACGACTGGAATTGGCCTGGAATAGTCATAGACCACAATCTGAGTGGAGACTGGAGCGTAATAAGGATTGTAATAGGGATAGTAACCCGATGAGTAAACAACCCCACCTAACCCCCAGCCTCCATAACCCCAGCCGAGCGGATATCCCGCATAGCCATACGGGCCGTAGGGACCGTAACCTCCCCAGCCGGTTCCGGCCGACAGACCCCAGCCACCTCCGCCATATCCGAAACTCACACCCGGTCCGAATCCCCAACCCCAGCCCCAGCCGTATCCGCGCCAGGGACCGTGGTACCACGAGTGGTTGTAATAGCTGGGCCGATAGCCAGGGTACGCCAGATGCACAGGATGATGCCCGATATACGACTGATGGTAGCCGGTCCAGTGTGGTCCGGGTGCATGCATCATTCCCGCGTAGTGAGCTTCATGCCCACCGCCCGGCCCAAATCCCGCGTGTCCATTTGCACCAGACCCATTATGCCCACCTGGCCCGAATCCGGCATGACCGGCTGAACCGTGTCCAGGATGCCCACCAGGTTCATGCCCGGCATGATTACCGCCTGAATCGTGCCCGGCATGACCACCTGGACCAGCTCCAGGATGTCCTCCTGCATGACCCGCTGACGTCCGACCATGTGGCATTGAGGAAGCAACATGTGGCACCGGAGCCCCACTGTAATGGCTCGGTGGTCCGCTATGTGGCATTGCCGAGCCACCATGAATTCCCACCGAACTGTGGGAAAAGTTCACATGCGCTGGCGGTGCCGCCGAACCGTGTCCTGAGGCTCCCTGGCCTGCACCGCCTCGAAAGCCAGCCCCGCCGCCGCTGTGAGCGGCACCATGCGAGCCGCCACCCGATCCACCATGCGACCCACCACTCGATCCGCCATGCGACCAGCCAGTGACGGTACAGAATCCGACACTGAACAGACTCATGCCGACCAGACAGGTTCGACTCACATGATCGCGCATGCTGCACTCGCTCTCAATTCGACGAAAGGATAAGAAAAATAATGTCTCAAAATCTCACGCCGCCGGGCTTGCCCCGGTGGGTCCACAGCCTTTGCACTACTCGGAATTAAAACGGCTTAAAGGCTGCCAAAGAACTTGAAATTCCCCCCCCGCCCCGGCAATCTTTGGCGGGAGAGAGGGGTTGGGGGTGAGGGGAAACGAGCAAGGTCAGGCACACAAGTGATGATTTCGACCAATTTCTCTGTATTTCACCACTTAAATAACACGTCCACCGAAGCCCCTCACCCCCGGCCCCTCTCCCCAGAGTACCGGGGCGAGGGGAGATGGTTCTTTGTTTGTTTCTTAATCTAAAGTGCTACGTGTGATGCCGTTCCCCGATCAGGTGCGCAGAC
>JAQGHT010000735.1 GCA_028291565.1 Planctomycetaceae bacterium
GTCATCGCAGTCTCTTTTCGTCAGGATTCGCACCAGGCGAATTCGGCTGAAGTCAACATTCGAGTCAGAAACGGCAGCTTGAAATGCTGGTTTCTGCCAACATCCATTCAACCATCTCCACCCATCCTAGGCGCCTGATACGGGATTCTCAAGCGGACCATGGCTTCTCTCAGAACCAGCTTTTCAAAAACCTTCGGATTCGAGACGGTCAGGCGCCACTCAGTCCTGGCGAGAGCGATTGAAGTTGCACCGTTCCGAAAAAGTTCGGAACCGGATCCGGTATTGATTTTGTATTTGCGGCTCAGTTCCGAATCGACACACTCGCTCCGTGGGCCGTCAGCCCCTCTTTTTGGGCCATCAGGCAGATATCGTCCGCCGCGAACGCCAAGGCCTGCGCGTCGTAACTGATAATTGACGAACGTTTCAGAAAATCGTTCGCGCAGAGGCCGTTCGCAAATCGAGCCGTGCCTCCCGTCGGTAGAACGTGGGACGGACCTGCGTAATAGTCTCCGACGGCCACCGGCGTGTAATGCCCCATGAAGATCGAGCCCGCGTTTTGCACTTTGGTGAGCATTTCTTCAGGATTCGACGTCGAAATGTGCAAGTGCTCGGGAGCCAGCAGATCGCTCAGCCGAGCCGCTTCTGCGGGATCTCGGGCTAAAATTAAAGCTCCATACTGCTCCAAACTGTCACGGGCCAAATCGCCCCGTTGGAGGCGGCTCAACTGGTCTTCCAGGGCGGCTTTGACAGACGCGATCAGGGGCTCATGCCAGGTGATTAACACCCCGGAACCGGGACTGTGTTCCGCCTGCGAAATCAGATCACTGGCGATGAAATCGGGACGCGCCGTCGCATCAGCCAGCACGACGACTTCACTCGGTCCGGCAATGCTGTCGATGTCAACTTCCCCGAAAACGTGACGTTTCGCGAGTGCCACGAACAAATTGCCGGGCCCCACAATTTTGTCGACACGCGGCAAAACGCCGTCAATCCCATAGGCCATAGCGGCGACAGCCTGGGCTCCGCCAAGTCGATAAACTTCAGTGATTCCCAACTCATGGCAGGCTGCCAGCAAATCCGCGTTGTAACTGCCAAAGGGAGTCGGGGGCGCCACAACCGCGATGTCTTTGACACCAGCCACTTGTGCCGGAACTGCCGTCATTGTCAATGTTGACGGATACGCAGCCGCGCCACCCGGAATGCAAATCCCGACGCGTCGCAATGGCAAATAACGCTGTCTCAACTGGACTTGACCGGTTCCCAGTTCGAATTGATTATTCACATCCTTCACGAGGATGCTGGACTGGAACTGACGAATATTCGCCACGATCCGCCGCAACGTGGCCAGATATCGCGGAGCTGCTTGAGCATGTGCGTCAGCCAGTTCGTCAGACGAAACACGGATTGTGTCGGCCGTCAACGTTTTTCGATCCAGCTGTTCCGTATAATGCAGCACCTTCGACAAGCCGTATTGCTGCACATCACGACAAATTCGTTCCACAACCTCTTGTGGAGACAGAGGTTCGCCAAATAACTCCAGAGTCCGCTGGCGTCCGGCAGGGGAGACGATATCGCCTCGGGGACTGAGTTTTTGCCGCAATTCAGTCAGTAAACGGACTCCTTCGGCACTGTTCTGGCGGCAATCGATCGTCTGAATCTGAAGCGGGGTGATCATCGTTCAATTTCGGTGTGACAAAGTCCAAAAGGCGAGTGCCGGCGAAGCCAGCCTCGGATAATTCACGGATTATACAAACCCGAAGCGTAAGTTTTGAAGTTGGGCTGATACAGTTTGAATTCACCTTATTCGGGGTGGCCCGCAAGATCAGTCTTCGGATCCACCCAAAGGTCGCGGATTCGAAAGAATGCGGAATGGCCTTCGTGCTGCAGCACGATAAGATGCTAAGCAGGAATGCAGAACAGAACGGCATTCGAGAAAAGTTGAATGGAAATTGAGTCGTCATTCCGCCTGACTTGAGTCCGAGACAGGCCGACGGCCCCCATCGCTGAGAGACAAAATCACGTGACGGATTTTTGCAGCCAAATTCGCGAGAATTGGAACGCGTTCAAGTCATTCGCCCGACATCTCGCACGTTCCGCCGTGTGGACTTCGCCATTGGAGGTCTCGCCAAGACGTCGCCCACGAAAATCGGATCGCGTGACAGGCATCGAGAATCTCGAAGAGCGGCTCGTCCCTACCGGACTCAGTGATCTCGTGCCGACATTGGTCCAGTTTTCCCCAACAGCCCCCGGCGCCACAACAACCGTGCATACGGTTATCCAAGACTTGAGACAGGGGAGCGTCAAATCATTTCAAGTCGAATATCGCCTCAGTTCCGATACGACAATCGACGACCAGGACATCTTGATCAAGACGGTCACCCGCAAACATCTGGCCGCCGGCGGCACGTCCGACTGGAATCAACGCATCACTCTGCCAAAGGATTTGCCTGCCGGCCACTACTACCTGGGAGTCATTGCTGACCCGAAGCACCTCATCCCGGAGCAAAACGAGACAAACAATACACTGGCCACCGAGTCCTCAGTTCCGGTGTTCGGAACGTCGCTCACGGGAAAAGTGCATTTTGAAAATTCCCAGCGTCCAGTGTCGATTCAATCTCTCCCGGGTGCAGGTACTCCGATTGATCCTGCCATCACAACCTGGATCATCATCCATGGGCGAAATGAGTCAGCACAAGATCCAGACATCGTGCAGTTGGCGAACGCGATCGATGGCTACCAACCAGGAGATCAAGTCCTATTGCTCAACTGGTCCAAGGCGGCCGCGAGTGGCGCCCTGGGTGGTAACGGCGAAAACTATATCAAACCAGTCGCAGCCTGGGCCGCCACGGTTCTCGAACAATATGGATTCAGCGGGAAGCAGTTGAATCTGGTCGGTTACAGTTGGGGCAGCTACGTGGCGGCAGAAATGTCAGAACAAATTGGAACGGTGAATTCGCTGCTTTCAATTGAGGCTGCCAAAGATTACCCGGGCGGCAGCTATAATCCAGAAGCCCCCGGAGAAGTGAATTTCGCCGCTCATGCCGACCATTCCTGGGCGTTTTTCGACGCCGCCGATTTCTTCGGATCGGGGACGACTTCCGCGACCGCGCAGGAATCATTTCTGACAGAAGGTTCGGATCATTTCAAAGCCGTGGCGCTCGTCACAGAAATACTGAACTCGCCCCGAGCAAGTCCCGCGGCATCTGCCATTCCACTATCGCGACTATTGACTGGCACGCCGACTGCGCTGTGGCCCGCCAAGAGTTACGATGCAACGGGCAAACTGGTAGATCAAGGCGCCACTTTTGACGCCGTGATTCAGACCACGGCCGACGGACAGCACGGGGAATCACTGCGGTATTTTGATGGAGTGCAGGAACAAACAGTGGGGATCTAATCCTCTTCGAACGTCGATTTTCTGCGCAGGATATGGTGATAATGCTGGGCGAAGCGGTGGGCTTCATCCCGAACGTATTGCAACAGACGCAAGGCATGGGAGTGCCGACTGAGACGCCGCGGTTCGGATTCACCGGGAACGTAAATTTCCTCGTCCTGTTTGGCGAGCGAAATCGTGAAGGGAGGCGTGATATCCAAGGCACGCATCCCATCGAGCGCAGAATTCAATTGCCCCTTGCCTCCGTCAATTAGCAGGACATCCGGAAAAGCTTCTCCGTTGGCCTGTAAACGGGCCAACCGGCGCCCGACGACTTCTCGAATCGACGCGAAATCGTCGATGCCGCTGACGGTCTTGATTTTGAACCGCTTATAGCCGTGCTTGAATGGCAGACCGTCAATGAATTGCACCAGGCTGGCCACCGTTTCGCCCCCCTGGAGATGGGCAATATCGACCCCTTCAATCCGCCGGGGCAACTCGGGCAGCTGGAAGATTTTCTGCAAGCCCCTCAAGCCCCGTTTGGGATCAATATAAAAGACTTCGGGTTGTGCATTTTCTTCGAGATCACCGCGCAGCGTCACGCTTTCCAAAGCCTTTAGTTCATCGCGGATTCGGGCGGCTTTCTCGAATTTCAATTCCAGTGCCGCCTGCTGCATGCCAGAACGCAACTCGTCCAGCAATGTGTCTTTCTTGCCATCCAGGAACAGAATCAGCCGGCGAATGTCCTCACGATAATCCTCCTTACTGATTCGCAAATTACACGGCGCCGTGCATTGGTTAATGCTGTGTAATAAGCAGGGCCGAAACCAACGCCATTTCTCATCGCCGTCTGCGATATCCAATGTGCAGTTGCGAAATCGAAAGATCTTTTGCAGCACGCTGATCGTCGCCCGCAACTTTTTGGCACTCGTGAATGGCCCGTAAAGCTTCGTCCCCTTCGTTGAGGGCTTGCGCGTGAATTCAACTCGCGGAAAGTCGTCGCGAATCGAGATTTCCAGATACGGAAAGGTTTTGTCGTCCTTCAACTCCTGATTGAAAATCGGCTGGATATCTTTGATCAAACGCGCTTCAAGGAGCAGGGCGTCAACTTCGGTTTCGGTTTCAATGTAGTCGATGTCATAGATCTTGCCGACGAGAGCCGCCGTCCGATGTTCAACCTCGGCAGCCCGCGTGACGTAGCTCCCC
>JAQGHT010000788.1 GCA_028291565.1 Planctomycetaceae bacterium
AAAACGTAGTGCAAAAGCCCGATAACCACCGAGACGAGCTCGGTGGGGAAGTGAACACGCCATACCGCTAAATTGTTACCTAAAAACAACGCCTTGCTTTGCCAATTCTGAATTCTGCGGAGCCTGACCCCAGTGCGGTGGCTCGACACCGCACTCCATTGTTGAGTCTGTCTGAACTGTCTTCCAGTGATTGAGCCCGCGACTCGTGTTGATTGATCGTGAATGCAGTATTCCTCGGGGTGCGGCTTTTTTGTACTTGCGCTGTTGTCCATTTCGCATCGACGACCGGCTACAAGCTAGTAGCGTCACGATCGAAATCCAAGAATTCGTTGTGTGGAATGATCGCAGAATTGAAAACGATGTCCAATAGCGTGGACCGTTATGGGGCCAAGGACGCTGCCGCCAAATCTGACATTTCGATCAAACGGCACATTCCCATCACTTGAGTCATAACCCAGTTCGAGACAGCCTGGCATTGGCTGAAATTCGGGAATTGAATTCCAACGATCCATGCCGCGACTAATGCCTGATCGCATCCAGTGGTCACAGAAATAGACGAAATAAAAGCGGCCGGTGATCTCTGTGGGGTTCGGCACCGCTCAATCAATCGTAGGACGTTGTTGCGAATTTCTGTCCAACTCTCGATGGCAATGGAATGGGACTCAGGTTCCACTTTTTTCATTCCAGTTCGTTTTCGACATTGAGGACGAGGAGGTATTACACTCAGTCTAGCACTCAATTCTTAAAAATTCGAAATTCTGAAATTGCGTCTGGATACCTTGCAAAAAAAGTCCGCTAGTCCAACCTCAGGCGCGGTCTCGGGTTTAGTCGGATCACGTCGACTCCCATCGTCGGTAGTGTCCTAATTTCAAAATAACTTTCGAAAACCTACGACTCTTTCAGAACACATGCGCAGGAACCTCATTTTGGCAGATAAAATGCCGCGTGCCGGTTTGCGTCGTCTCGGCTTTCAGCGTGAAATACCGAGCTGATCTGGACTGTGTTTGGATATGTCTGATTCCATTCAGCGCGGTGTTGCGTGGCCTCTTGCAGAGAATATGGACCAAACACATTTGGCGGTAATTTCCGAGATGGACGGATTGCAATCCAGTATTCGCGCGGTGTCGCATCGCCTGTCGATGCTGTGGCATCTGAATTGTTCGTCATGATTGGTTGTTGTTTGTTCTGCTGAGGTCGGTCAAAAACCAAAAAGGCGACTTGTTGCTAGCAAATGGCCTTTTATTTTCGCTCATTGCATTCAGAAAGCAACCCAATCGCATCGCGGTGTCAAACAAAATTTCGAACGACCACGGATGACATGGGTCTTGAGAAGAACGACAACCACTATCTGTTAACTCCTTTGTCCAGGTTCAAGTTTCAAATTTCGAGACTACCCCTACGTCAGAATGTGTTATTTTCTTATTTTTTCTATTTACATCTATAAATAGAAAGAGTAGAATCGATACAGGGTCGTGAGAGTCAGAGAGCGGTACTGGCGACTTGCCCTATTTGACGGCCATGCCGTGAAGGATTTTGTTACGACTTTTGAGCTGTTCGACATTTCGAAGTCAAAGCGCTGTGATTCAGAGGGCATTTTCTTGCCATTCGGTGTGTCACACCGAATCCAGAATTTGAAAAGATTTTGAAAGACCTACCGATGCAAACATGCTTCAATAATCCAAACAGGATTTTGAAACACAGAGAAACAGAGGGCACAGAGGCTTTCGAGTGAGATTTCTCTGCTTCCTCTGTGCCTCTGTGTTTCAAATCTCAAGCATTGATCGATCAACTTGATTGGAAAGATGGCCAAAGTCGAACTAAGAGCGGATCCAACTCACAGGACGACTTCGACAGAACTTTGTATCCAATTGGATACAAACTTGATTCCTCGCCAATTGGGTACAAACTTGATTCCTCGCCAATTGGGTACAAAACTCGGTTACTCGCCAATTGGGTATAAACTCGATTCCTCGCCAATTGGGTGTTCCGCCCGAAATCTCACGATTTCAGCTACGAGGAATTCGTCACACAAACTTAATGCTCGAAAATGAAAGTCAGAGTTTCGGGGTTCCACTTCAGCGTGAATTTCCTACGACGCCGTGAGGGATTTTCGTCGCTGAATTCGTGAAAATACGGGCCGATCGACGTGCCCCGCCCCGAGATTTCGCGATATCAGCGACGAGGAACTCGCCAGACCAAAATCATTCACGGCGCAAGTGAATATCGCGGCAGGACTCGTATCGCCATCGAAGAGCCAGCATGCCGTTCATTGGCGTCCGGCGCCGTCAGCTTGCCGTGCTGTGCCAGCAGGATGGCCAATTACAGAAGTAAGCACAATGTCCCAAAGCAAGACCGTCATCCGGAAACTTCATTTCGAGCAAGACCACTTCGCAGTCGTCGCCTTTGACCTGATTTACATGACGACTTCATTACCGCCGATGACCTGGAATGGCCAGGGCCGATCATCCTGTTTGTCAACGAAGCCATGTGCCAGATCACCGGTTATTCGTCCGATGAGTTGGTCGGCCAGTCGCCACGGATCCTGCAAGGGAAAGCCACAACTCGCGAATCGATTAACCAGATCAAACAAGATCTGTCCGATTATTCACTGGTATCATCCGTGACATATCGCACCACAAGGAGCTCCAGAAGCAGGTGCTGGAAATCGCCGCGGAAGAACAACGCCGTATCGGACAGGAACTGCACGACGGCACAGGCCAGGAACTGACCGGCCTGACCTTGATCGCCGGCACACTGGTCGATCTGTTGAACAAACTGCCGCGCAGACCGACCGGCGGCGACGTCAACTGGCTGCTCGAAGACGCCGCCCTGCTGCGTCTCCGGCAAACGGCCAGCAGGCTGACCATGGGATTGGCCGAGGCCAACAGACACGTCCAGCAACTTTCTCATGGTATTATACCCGTTCAAATCGAAGTCGAGGGACTTCGATCGGCGTTGGAAGAACTGGCCGCAGCGACGGAAATACCGGAGAAAGTCGCCTGCCACTTCGAATGTCCCGTACCCGTTACAGTAGCCAATAACACGACGGCGACATATCTCTATCGAATTGCCCAGGAAGCGGTGAACAATGCCCTGCGGCATAGTCAGGCCGATCAGATCCGCATCGCACTCCTGGAAGTTGAATAAACAGGAATCGAATGACAAGGTGCTGGAAGCAATTCGTACCGTGCTTGCCGGCAAGCTCTTCTTCAGCCCCGAGGTCACCCAGCGACTGGTCAGCCAGGCCATTGGCGGCGTACCAGAAAAGAAAACCCTGATTGAGCGTCTGACAGATCGCGAACTGCAAGTCTTCCGCATGATCGGTGAAGGCGTCTCCACCGGCATCATTGCCAACAACCTGTACCTCAGCACTCACACCATCGATACTCATCGAGACAACATCAAACGCAAGTTGGAGTTGAAGACTGCCGCCGAATTGTCTCGCGCCGCCGTGCAATGGGTGCTGGAGAACAGTTAGATCACTGCATCAATAAGTGTCGCAGTACGGGCTTCCCAGCTCGTCTCCCCAGAGAGATCGTCCAGCTTTGACGTAGCGTTATAGCGGTTTGACCTTGCACTTGCCTATTTCCCCCCCTCGCCTCGGTACTCTTTGGCGGGAGAGAGGGGCCGGAGGTGAGGGGCTTCGGTAGACGTCGTGATTAGGGACAACAAAATGATTGAAAGCCATGCAAAAATGGCATTTCCAATACAGAGCCAACCGATTTCCCCTCACCCCCAACCCCTCTCCCCGGCGTACCAGGGCGAGGGGAGAATGGAACGTACAAACACATCGACCGGCAGACCCAAGGTTAAGCCACAGTCGCCTCCCGGAGACTGCCCATTGGCAGAATTTTCTTGCAGAATCGGGCTTCCCGGCCCGATCCTCAACAACAGCGCTCTATATTGACATAATTAGAACATTTTATACGATCCAACTTGCTGGCTCTCCCAATTGGGAAGGCGATGTGATATAAGGTATGATGAACACAAGAATAGACAGGGTGTCTTTTAGCCCCTGTCTGGCGGACAAACGAAGCGTTGCGTAAGCAGCGGGGCCGCTTCGTGCCACGTTTTCCAACATTTGCGATCGTCTCTTCAGCATCGCAACCAGGACGGAGTCACCGTCCGGAAGTGAAATTGAAGCCAACCACAGGATGGCATTGATGGAACGAACTCCGCTGACCGAGGAGATTCAAAACTACGCTCAGAATATCGTCGACACGGTACGGGAGCCTCTGCTGATCCTCGACGCCACTCTGCGCGTCCGCTCCGCAAACCGCGCATTCTATCAGACGTTTCACGTCACGCCCGGCGAGACCGAGGGTCGCCTGATCTACGAATTGGGCAACGGCCAGTGGGATATCCCCAACCTGCGGACTCTGCTCGAAGACATCGTCCCCAAGAGCTCCGTGTTCAATGACTTCGAACTCGAACACACCTTCCCGGCCATCGGCCGCCGGGTGATGCTGCTCAATGCCCGCAAGCTTCAAGCGGGCCAGCACGGCGAACTGCTGGTCCTGGCAATGGAAGACGTGACCGAGCGGCGACGATCCGAAGCAGACCTGAAGGCCATCGAAACTTACGCTCAAAATATTGTCGACACGGTGCGCGAGCCCCTGTTGATCCTCGACGCCACGTTGCGAGTCCGATCCGCCAATCGCGCCTTCTACCAGACGTTTCACGTCTCCCCCGATGAGACCGAGGGGCGTCTGATCTACGAATTGGGCAAC
>JAQGHT010000618.1 GCA_028291565.1 Planctomycetaceae bacterium
ATGATCAGATTGCGACTTATAACGAGTTCCAGCAACGCGCCGCGACGATGATTCTTTCGCCCGAAGCTCAATCGGCCTTCGACATCAAGCAGGAAAAAGACGCTCTACGGGACGGCTACGGCCACAACACGTTTGGTCAAAGTTGCCTGCTGGCACGCCGGTTGGTGGAAAAGGGCGTACGGTTTGTGACGGTCAATTACGGTGGCTGGGACCATCATGCCAAGATCTTCGAGAACCTCGACAAGAAGTTGCCGGAGTTTGATCTGGGTTTCTCGGCCTTGCTGAAGGATCTCGACGAACGAGGTCTACTGAAAGACACGCTGGTTGTCGCGATGGGCGAGTTTGGACGGACCCCCAAGATCAACAAAGATGCCGGACGCGATCACTGGGGGCCGGCGGCTTCGTTACTGTGGGCTGGCGCCGGAGTCAAACGCGGCCATGTGCTGGGTTCGACCGACAAAGAGGGAGCCTATGTCACGGCAAAAGCCGTCCGTCCAGCGAATGTTGCCTATACGATTCTTGACAGCCTGGGAATCGACGGGCACAAGTTCCTGCCTGCTCCCGACGGACGGCCGATCCAAGTCCTCGACGAAGGCGAACAAATTAGTGAGCTCTTCGCGTAGCATAAGCCGCTGGCTTGTGCGACACCTGGACGAAGCTACCGATATTTTATCAGTGCCCTGGAAATCGATGTCATGTCCCCTCACCTTGTTAAATTGCTGGCAGTCTCATGTTGTTTCATCCCTTGTCTCGTCACTGCCCAGGAAAAAAAAGAGCTGCCGCCCAAGATCAAGGTTGTCACTCCATTGGGAATCACCGCGGGATCAACAACCCCGATCGTCGTGCGTGGCATCAAATTGAATGACGTGACGGAACTCCGTTTTCTGGATCTCAAGACGGCTCCCAGCATCACGATCAAAAATAAAGGGGCGGCCAAGGTTCCCGATAAAGTTCCACCAGAAAAAGCCGGGGATTCGCAGATCGAACTGGAACTCACTCTGCCAGCGGATTTGCTTCCGGGGATCATCCGATTTATTGCCGTCTCATCACAAGGACAAAGCGAACCGCATCAGTTCGTTGTCCTGGATCAGACGAAAACCATTGCTGAGAAGGAACCGAACGACGGATTTGCCACGGCCCAGGAAATCATGCCGGGGCAGACAGTCACTGGATCATTATTGCCCGGCCAGAACGTCGACGTGTATCGCTTTAGCGGCAAGGCGGGTCAAAAGATGACAATTGAGATTCAAGCCGCCCGTTTGGGAAGCGTGCTCGATCCCTTTTTGATGTTACATAATGCGCAAGGGCAGTTGCTGGCCGAAATCGACGATGGCCCGGACGGAGCAGATCCAGCTTTAGAATTCACTCTGCCTGCGGATGGAATCTATTACCTCTCAGTGCTGGATGCGAATGACAAGGAGAGTCCGCTGCACCTTTATCTGTTGAGTATCAAGTAGCCAATGCCGTTAAGTGACGTAGGACAGGTTTCCAACCTGTCCGAGCAGATAATCACCACGTTTTAGAAACGGACAGGTTGAAAACCTGTCCTACAACTCAAGCTACGACAGCCTTATGAATTCACCTCTCACCGCGGGCGCCATTCGAACGTTGGAACTTTCCATGTTGCTGGCGGTTCAACAGGGAAAGACCAATATCGAGGTCTCGCACGTGCTGTGGTCGTTCGTGCTGCAGGAGACTCGAGCCAGTGAATTGCTCGCGGCTTATGGCCTGAATGTGGAGAATCTTTCGCGTTTGTTCGCACCTCCTGAAGGGGGCTTCGATGAGTCATTGATCTCTACTGCAGCCAATCTGGACATCAATGCGATCTGGGGTTTGCCTGCGCATCTGGCTCAACAGGTGCTGGTCCAAGACCTGTTGCGAGAGGTCAAGACTCGACTCGCCGCCGTCCTGGCGGAAAATGATTTGGGGACCGAACATCTGCTGTTTGGATTGCTGGCCGCCGACCCGATTCTGGCTTTAGAACTACAACGCTTCGGGCTGACAGTCGAGGCCCTCGCGAAGAAACTCGCCGGCCCCTCCGTCGAATTGCCGGAATTGGAAATTGATACGGATCTCGACCTGCGATATCGCCAGGAACGGGAATCTGAGCAGCACATCACATTTCGAATTCTGGACGCGGCCGCCAATCGAGCTCGTGAGGGATTGCGAGTCCTTGAAGATTACGTGCGATTTATCTTAGATGATGGGCATCTGTCGAAACGGTTGAAGACCTGGCGGCATGAACTGTCGCAGGCCCTGCGGCGGATCGCGCCGCATCAATTGCTGGCGGCTCGTGAAACTGAACAAGATGTCGGCACGCAGATCCGCACTCTGACCGAATCAAAGCGAGACTCGTTATTGGATGTCGTCCAAGCGAATTTCAAGCGAGTTGAAGAGGCAACTCGGACTCTGGAAGAATTCGGGAAGATCTTATCCGCGGAACTGGGACAGCAACTCAGCCAACTGCGGTATGAGATCTACACACTCGAAAAGGCCGTGTTGCAGACGCAGTTCGCTCGCGATCGGCTGGCTGGCCGGAATCTCTATTTATTAGTGACAGAAGACTTGTGTCATCACGGGTCTGGACCGGCCTTGCGAGGTGCGATAAAAGGTGGCGTGGGGATCGTTCAACTGCGAGAGAAGAAACTCACTGACCGTGAACTCGTTCTGAAAGGCCGACGTGTGCGGGAATGGACGCGTGAGTTCGACGTCTTGTACATTATGAATGACCGGGCCGACCTGGCGGTTCTGACGGACGCGGATGGAGTTCATGTGGGGCAGAATGAACTGACGGTCAAGGACGCGCGCCGCATTATTGGCCCCGACAAACTGGTTGGCGTGTCAACGCATACGATCGAACAAGCCCGTCAGGCCGTGCTGGATGGCGCGGACTATATCGGGGTCGGCCCAGTTTTTCCCACAGCAACGAAGCAGTTTGACGCATTCGCCGGCCTGGAATTTGTGAAACAAGTGGCCGCTGAGATTCGGCTGCCGTTTTTTCCGATCGGTGGTATCAACGCGGACAACATTGATGCGGTCGTCGCAGCCGGTGCTGAACGAGCGGCAGTCAGTGGGGCGATCTGCAGTGCTGCGGATCCCTATGCGACCGCCTCGATATTAAGAGCACGTTTACCTCTGGCGACGCAGTGACGGAACGTTGTCGTCCGTCTCGAAGGAAACTGGGACCGTTCGGTCCATTTCGAGTCCGACGCGCAGAGTTTGGCTCGGATTATGCGCGGCGAGCGGCCAATTTAGGAACCGGAGAATCAATAACTGCCGCAAGTACGTATCGAGAGTTAAAAGTTCATAAACGAAACAGTGCAATTAGCAAACGTCTCAGACGTTTCGAAATTTGTGACAGCGAAATGAGAGTTTGCTCCCTTCCCCGAAGGGGATACGTCAATAGCCCAGGGTTGCCGCCCCCAGCGGCTACCCTGGGTAAATCCCATAAAACATCGTTCTACCCCAACGGGGTTTCGCTCTGCGGAGACCTGATTTCGACAGGCGCAACCCCGTTGGGGTAGAGACCTCGGGGAACACTCACCCCAGGGTAGCCGCTGCGCTGCAACCCTGGGCTATTGACGGATCCCCGTTGGGGAACGGCAGGCTTGAAACACCCATTTGAGAATGTGGAGACACAGGGTGATCTTGTGGCCGTGAATACGACTGGACAATGCACTCTAATGATCGCTTAAACGAGTTCGGACGCCTCCATGATCCGACAATTTGACGATGCGACTGTCTGTCACGTCATTCTGGAATCCATCAGAATCTGGCGTTCTGTCGTTAACAACCATTGGGCTTACGCCCAACGCTCGCCATGGTTAATTCGGCGTCGAGTGCCCCCCTATGCCGTTAACCCTTTTTTTCACTGGAATACACGTAGCGGAACGTCGTGAGACCTCCGAAAAGCGACATCAACCGTGCCCGAATTCTCACGAATTCAGCTACAAAAAGGTTAACGGTGTCGAGTGCTTCCCGGACGACATCTATTTCCCATTGGCCTTAACCGCCGGTTTGCTTTTCGATGACGATTGAGGCTTCTTGGTTCCACTTTCGGCAGCTTTGCGACGTGCAGTCGCAGCCGGGTTCGGATCTTTGAGAGTGGTCCTGGCGGGCAAAGTCACCAGGTCTTCCGTGGATGGAACAAAGTACGGAATTGGCTGCGTCACGAGCATCTGTTTCAGATCTTTGATCATCGCCGCATGGGCCTTCTCGGAAGTCGCATTTCCCTCAACAATCAAAAACTGTGGGTTGACGCGGTAGCTTTTAGACCACAATTTTCTTTCTTTGTCTTCCGGCTTCTCAGCATCTTGGACCCAGGTCAGGTTCATCAGCGCTTTTGTCATTTGCACTGTCGCGCCACCAGGAGCATTACCAATCAGATTATTGGGTGGGGCCTGCTGCAGCGTCGTTCCAGCCGCTTCCTGATACGTCACCAGCAACTTCGTCCGCTGCCCTTCCTGCACTTGAATTCCCATCGAAGCCAGGCGCTCCGTTAAAGCATCGGCAAGCACTTTTGTCGCTCCTTCAACTGTCCCCTGCTTCAAGGCTCCAATGTTGAATTTCAGGCTGACCGGTTGCCCTGGTTTGACAAGAGCCTTTTGATCGGTCGCCAGGGCCTTTACGGACGCGTTGATCGCCTTCCAATTCGTATCCAATACGGTGAGGTGACGTGTTTCAGTCGGGCCTTCGAGCGCGATCAATCCATTGGGCACGAAAACACGTTGCTGGAAGTTGTACTCGTCTTGGCCGTAATCCAGGTACCACACGATCCGCCGGGTCGCACCATCGACCCATACGCCGCCGGCGATCAAGAATCCACCATTCGGCAAACATTCCAGCTTTGGCCCCTTGTAGGAAGTGCCACCGTCGATTGCTTGCTCCAGGGACGCCGGAAACACGAGGTCCAGCTCCGCGTTTCGCTGACCGGTCTTGGTATCAATAGTGAAAATACGAGTTTCTTCCAAACCTCCTGACATGGCTGCGATTTGGGACCCATCGGGGGTGAAACGCAATGCGTCCAACCCGAGATGAATTGTGTTTTCCGACTTGGAAGGCGTTGCGGCAGTTCCTGCGATATTGCCCGCAGTCAAATCAAATACAGTGATCTCGTCACTTTTACTCGACGTTGCCAGATATCGACGGCCGGGACTGAAGGCGAAGCAGTTGTCTGTGAAATTATCGATGGGGATTGTTCGAACTAACGTCCCTTGCAAAACGTCCCAAAGTTTCAGGCGAGCCCCCTGGGGACGTGGACCAGTCGCACGGCAACACAAGAGATTGTCAGGGCCAAAGTCCATGAAGCCAATGCTGGGGAGCTCTTCATCCAAGATCGTGCGAATTAATTCGCCGGATTCAAATGACCAGATTTCAAATTTGCAAATCTCTTGCCCGCTTGACACCTTGATTGCCAGATATTTGCCATCGGGACTGACCGATCGCATGTACGCGCCAGCGGGCTTGCCACGGATGGCACCAACCTGTTTGCCGGTTGCCAGATTCCACATCTGTGCTCCGGCTGATTCACCGGAAGCATATCCCATTGACACAAAAGGACTTGCCGATGTCGGAAAAATCAGCTCGCCACGTTGATCCGGGTTGGGTAGGTCCAGATTCACTTCTTCGGGCCAGGCGAAGGCAATCGGGGCTGGATCGATCTGGACCTGCCACCCGCCGCCCACACTTGTGGTACCAGATTGCGTCGCCGTTCCCTGCGTTCCCGTGGCACCAGAATTCGTCGTTGTGGCGGGACCCGCCGCGATGCCGTTTCCGTCTCCAGGCGCTTTGCCGCCTCTGGTAAACAGAAAAATCAGCAGCCCGACAATCGCCAGTGCGGCAATTCCACCGCCAGCGATGATTAGCATTTGCGGATTGGACTCGGCCGATTTCTTTCGCTTCAGGCTTTTGCGTTGACCCTTGCCAGCACCTGGACGGGGGGTTTGCGGCAAATCGTCCTCTTCAGAGTCTTCATTTGGGACTTTGATTCTCGAACCACATTCTTTACATTTGATTGTCGTTCCTGCTCGTTCATCCTTAACGCGGTAGGAGATTGAACACGAGTCACAAGTGACTTCGATTGGCATGGTCACGTTCCAATGGTGTCATGTTGCAGGTGCAGCGGCGTAGAAACAGCGATTCGAATCTTTGAAGGGCGAGAAGTTGTGCGGTGGTTGAAGTTGTCAGGCCGTTCAAATAGCCAAGTGTTCTACACTATACCTTCACAAAGCCAGATTCGAAACTCGATTTGCAATACCAAGACAACATTTTCTTCAGAAGCGAGAAAGACCGTTACACAAGGAGCGTCGCTTCCGCGGTCAGACCTGGACCAAAGCCGATTGCCACACAGGGCCCCTCACCTCCCTGCTCTCGCAGGCGATCTAGCACAAACAGGATTGTACAGGACGACATGTTCCCGTGCTGCCGTAGAATTTCATACGAATTGCGGAGGTTGGTCCGCGTTAATTCCATGGATTTCGCGAATACCTGCAGAATCTGCGGACCGCCGGGATGAACTGCCCACTGCGTAATGTCTGCGGGCGTCAGACCGTGCGTCGAAAGCCATTCCGTCAGCCAGGGACGTATGAATTGAGAAAGCAGGCTTGGGACTTGTGATGACAACGTCATGCGGAAGCCATGGTCAGTGATCCGCCAGGACATGGCATCAGCCGAATCAGGCAGGATCGTCGATCCGCTGGCGAGAATTCGCGATGGCGATGGCACCAAGATCGCATCCGCAGGGGCCGCCTGAACAATGCAGGCGGCAGCACCATCGGCGAACAAGGCATTGGCAACGATTTGTTCGGAATCCCAGCCGTATTGATAGTGCAGACTACAGAGCTCGACACAACAGACTAAGACAACCGCTTGAGGATCAGCCAGAACGAACGCACGGGCAACACGGAGCGCGTTCAGCGCAGCCTGACAACCCATGAATCCAATCTGCGTTCGCTCGATGTCAGACCGTAACGGAAGCTCTCGAATCAGCGCGAAATCGAAACCTGGTGCTGAGAATCCGCTGCACGTGACGGTGACCAGGTGTGTGACACGTTCGGGATCCACACTGCTTCGTTGCAATGCGCGCGAGGCCGCGGAGACCGCCAGAGGCGCGGCGGCCGCTTCAAAACAGCGCATTCGATCTGCGGTGGAGGGGCCGTCGAGGAATTCCGAGGATCGAGGGGGAAAGAATTCCTGTCGTTCGGTGAGCGGTCCGTCTGCGCGATTGAGAATCACGCTGCCCCGGGTCTCGACGCTCGATAGTCGATACAGGGCATTCAGCAAATGAGCTTGCTCCGCATTGGCACCGCTGAATTGAGCCGCGACCGCGCCCGCTTCGGCTTGTTCGAACTGGTGCATCGGAACGGCAGTCCCAATGCCCGAAATGACGACCTGCATTCACGGACCCGCTTTCTGTTGTTACGTTTACCGACTTGGCGCATTCAGCTTTGCAACAACCATGCCCAATAATCCCGGCCAGCGTTCCAGGAGGAACATTCCACCTCGCAGCAGTCTCGGACATCGCAGCAGCCGGGTCAACACGCGACAGACATTCTGCCGGCGCCGCACCAGCGTGTGATGCTCACGAATCCACCCACGAGCGATTCCCTCCGACCAGCCATTGACGGCCTCCCGCACCCAAGGTGCGACATGCAAACCGGCCGACAATCCCCAGGCCATTCCCTCACCCGTGAAGGGCTCCACATAGCCGGTGGCATCTCCAATCAGGAAGATTCCACTGCTGGCCACGGGCGATGTCTGCCGAGTCAGCGGTGGGGTCCCCAACCAGGAAGCATCCAGCAACTGCGGCGGGATCTCGCACCCGGCCTCGCTCAACACGTGAATTGCGGCTTTCCCTGGTGATCCGTGCCGGCGGACAAACCCCAGGTCAAATGCCGCGGCGATATTGAGACGATTGTCCTCAACGCGCACCAGTCCCACATAGCCACCATCACCAACTGCCATCCAGATTGTGCCTGCGGGGTATCCGGAATCGATCCCCTCAAGAATGCAACCTGCCCCGACTCGAGCCGCAGGAGTCACTTTGATTTTCCATTCGGCATTGTCAGGCAACCCCTGCGGCCCGAGACCTGTGGCGACGATCACCGCACGCGCGATGGCGGACTTTGTCCCGTCGTGTTGAGTCAGCTCAACGACGCGCCCCTGCTGGATTTCAGCGCCGAGATTCGCGGTCGTCTCGGGCAGGAAATCAGCACCTGCGGCAACCGCGGCCAAAGCCAGATTCAGATCGAGTCGATCGCGCGAAATCGCTCGGCCACCGGGCAATGGCAGGGTCATCGAGTTTGAGCCGCGACGCAAAGAAAAATGTGTCAACACGGGACCGCTCTGGGCTTCAATGGTCGCCGACAATCCCACGCGCGCCAAAATGTCCATGGCTGCTCCATTCAGACAGCCGCCGCAGACTTTAGGACGCGGGAAACTCCGCTTTTCCACGAGCAGCACGCGCAGACCAGAACGAGCCAGTTCACGGGCCGCCATGCAACCTGCGACACCCGCTCCCATGACGATGGTATCCCATGTGCCCTCTGCGGCGGAAACGCAAGAAATTGTTGCGGGTAGCGGAGTACTTGGCGGCGGGACGTTAGTCTGATTCACGACTTCTTCAATGACTCGCGGGGAACCAGTGGGTTGACACTTGTTGCCCGCGGAGACGCTGGTCTGACTCATGACTTGCTCCATTGCAGGAGCATCCGAGCGGGCCAACGGCGCGAGACGCGAGCTTGTTGCAATCCCGCCCGGGCCGCGAGGTCTCGCAACTCGTTCAATGTGAATGCACCAGTTACCGAAACGGGGGCATCGAAGTGCACGACAGGCGAGCGAGTCAGCAGCCGGGAAAAGACGCATGCCAAAAAGTAGCCCCAGCGATTCCGCACGAGATCGCTCACAAGTACCATCTTTTTCGTGGCCTGGGCCGCATTCCTCAACCAGTGTTCTGCCGATTCCGCAGACAGATGGTGCAAGAAGAGCGAACAACAAATCACGTCATAACTCGAAGGCCACGTGTCGCGTAACGCATCAAACTTGAAAAACTGACTGGAAGATCGGATTTGGGAAGCCCTCTGACTGGCCACAGCAAGTGCCGTTTCACTGAGATCGCAGCCGTCCACCTGGATTTTCATTCCGGAACGTTGGGCAGCGCTGGCCAGACGCAACGTCACGTCGCCACCTCCGCAGGCCACGTCCAAAACACGGATCGTTTCAGTGGGTTGCGCACGCGCAAGTTCTCGAATCGACGGCCACAATATGCGGTCGCTCAGACTCCAGGTATTGATCCGGCTCAAGGCTTTCAAAGCGGCCTGGTGGGTCGCAACATCCAAGTCCACCTCGTCCATCCATTCGGGATGCATGCGTCGTTCGTGAGTCGAAATCCAGCGTGATTGTCTCATGCGCGAATTGTAGCAAGTTCCCAATCGAAGTCTCAGGGTATCAGCTGCCGCTGTTGATCAGTAGTAGAATCCAGCATTGAAACCCGCCAGTCCTACACTGCGACCCTAAATTGACTTTAATCGAACGGATACGGTGGTACCGATGCCGGGTTCGGATGCGATCTCAATGGTTCCACGATGGCTGGCGACAATTTCGGAAACAATGCTGAGCCCCAGAAGCTTCTCAGAGTGGCCTTCAATCTTTTTCTGCGCTATACTCCAGCCAGACATTCCCCCC
>JAQGHT010000894.1 GCA_028291565.1 Planctomycetaceae bacterium
ATCGCGTGGTGAAAAAATCATTGGTATCGATCTTGGCACGACCAATTCCGTGGTTGCCATCATGGAAGGGAGCGAGGCCAAAGTCATCGCGAATCAAGATGGCAATCGCCTGACGGCAAGTATTGTCGCGTTTACCGATAAGGGAGATATTCTCGTCGGTGATCCTGCCAAGCGCCAGGCGGTCACGAACCCGACCAAGACGATTTATTCTGTTAAACGATTCATGGGCCGCCGGCATAGCGAAGTGGCCTCGGAAGAGAAACTCGTTCCCTATAAAGTGGTGGGGGGCCCGAACGACTATGTGAAAGTTCAGGTTGGCGACAAGCAATTGACGCCGCCAGAAGTTTCGGCCTATGTCTTGCGGAAATTGAAGGAAGCTGCCGAAGCGTATCTTGGACACAAGGTCAATCAGGCGGTGATCACGGTTCCTGACTATTTCAATGATGCTCAGCGTCAGGCGACGAAAGACGCCGGACAGATCGCTGGCTTGGAAGTGGCCCGAATTATCAACGAGCCGACCGCTGCCGCGCTGGCTTACGGTCTCGACAAGAAGAAAGACGAAAAGATTGTCGTTTTCGATCTGGGTGGCGGTACGTTCGACGTTTCGGTGCTGGATGTCTCTGCGGACGGAGTATTCGAAGTCGTCGCAACGAATGGCGACACGCATTTAGGTGGCGATGATTTCGATGAAGAGTTGATTAAAGTGATTGCCGGGAAATTCAAGCAGGAACACGGCATTGACCTGCGTAAAGATGCGATGGCACTCCAGCGGTTGCGCGAAGCCGCGGAAAAGGCGAAGAAAGAACTCTCGACGCAGCAGTCGACCGACATCAACCTGCCGTTCATCACAGCTGATGCCAGCGGTGCGAAGCACTTGCAGATGTCGATTTCCAGGTCAGAATTCGAACGCATGGTCGATCATTTGATCGAGCGCTGCCGTCAACCTGTACTGAGTGCACTGAAGGACGCCAAGCTGAGTCCCAAGGACATTGACGAAGTGGTACTCGTCGGCGGCTCGACACGCGTGCCTAAAGTTCAGGAACTGGTGAAGACGTTATTCGGCAAGGAACCACACAAGGGTGTGAATCCGGATGAAGTCGTGGCGATTGGCGCGGCCATTCAAGGTGGTGTTCTGTCTGGCGACGTCAAGGATATCTTGTTGCTGGACGTGACTCCGCTGTCCCTTGGAATCGAGACCGAAGGCGGCGTGTTGACGAAGCTGGTGGAACGCAACACCACAATTCCCGCCGAAAAGAAAGAGACCTTCTCGACCGCCGCGGAAAACCAGACGGCCGTGACAGTCAGCGTCTATCAGGGCGAACGTCCGATGGCACGCGACAACCGACTACTGGGACAGTTCAACTTCGACGGCATCCCACCAGCACCGCGCGGCGTCCCACAGATTCAAGTGACCTTCAGCCTGGACGTCAATGGTATTCTGAATGTCACCGCGAAGGACCTGGGATCTGGCAAAGAACATTCGGTGAAGATTGAGCAGTCAAGCGGCTTGTCGAAATCGGAAATCGAGAAGATGCAGCGCGATGCGGAAGTGAACGCCGCTGAAGATGAACGAAAACGAAAGCTTGCCGAGTCTCGCAACAAGGCATCTTCTCTGGTTTACCAGACCGAGAAGCTGCTGAAAGAACATGCTGCCAAAGTCGACCCGGCTTCCAAATCGGCCATCGAGACGGCGGTTGAAAAGGTGAAAGAAAAAGAAAAGGGTGAAGACGTCGCGGCGATCGACCAGGCGGTCGAAGAACTGAACCAGGCGACCCACGCGTTTTCAAAGCATATGTATGAACAAAGTGCCCAGGGCCAGCCGGGACCGGCGGCAGGGGGTGAATCAAAGCCCGATGACGATGTCATCGACGCCGAATTCGAGCAGAAGTAAACGAACAAACGAAGAGCTCGGCCAGATTGGCCGGGCTCTTTTTGCAAGGAGTCCCGAATATGGCATATCGACTCGACCAATTCACTCTCAAAGCACAGGAAGCTGTTCAGCGGGCGCAGGGAGTCGCGCGCGATTCCGGACAGCAGCAATTATTGCCGCTACATCTGTTGTCAGCCTTGCTGGACGAGGAAAAGGGCATCGTTCGTCCGCTGCTGCAGAAGATTGGCATCCAGCTGAAGCGGTTGGACGAGATGGTTCGCGACGAGATCAAGCGGTTGCCGAAAATCTCGGGCGCCGGTGCCGATGTCGGACTTTCTCCAGCCGGTGCGAAAGTCCTGGATTACGCTCAGGAAGCTGCAGACCGGATGAAGGATAGTCATGTTTCCACTGAGCATTTGCTGCTGGCTTTGACTCATGTCGAGGATCAGGCGAAACGCTTCCTGGATCTGAATGGAGTCACTGAGCAGGACATTCTCAATTCATTGAAGACCGTTCGGGGAGGCCAGAAAGTTACGGATCAAAGTCCTGAAGATAAATATCAGGCATTGCAAAAATACGGACATGATCTGGTCGCCCTGGCGCGGCAAGGCAAGATCGATCCCGTCATTGGCCGGGATACCGAAATTCGCCGAGTGATTCAAGTGCTGTCGCGGCGCCGGAAGAACAACCCGGTGCTGATAGGCGAAGCGGGCGTTGGGAAGACGGCCATCGTTGAAGGCCTGGCACACCGGATCGTTCTGGGCGACGTTCCGACAAACTTGAAAGACAAGACCGTCGTGTCTCTCGATATGGGCGCGCTGGTCGCCGGAGCCAAGTATCGAGGCGAATTCGAGGATCGACTCAAGGCCGTGTTGCGCGAAGTCACAGACTCGAACGGCCAGGTGATTTTGTTCATCGATGAGCTGCATACGGTTGTCGGGGCAGGAAATGCTGAAGGTGCGATGGATGCTTCCAACCTGCTCAAGCCGGCGTTAGCCCGAGGTGAACTGCATTGCGTCGGAGCGACAACTCTGGACGAGTATCGAAAGCACATTGAAAAAGATCCGGCGCTCGAACGCCGCTTTCAGCCGGTCATGGTGAATGAACCAGGAGTCGAGGACACGATTTCGATTCTGCGCGGCTTGAAAGGGCGGTACGAATCGCATCACGGAGTGAACATTACCGATGCGGCGTTGATTTCCGCAGCGACACTGTCGGACCGCTTCATTGCGGACCGCCAGCTCCCCGACAAGGCCATCGATCTGATTGATGAGGCTGCCAGCCATCTTCGGATGGAGATGGATTCCATGCCGGCCGAAATCGATGAAGCGACGCGGCAGCTGACACGGATGCAAATCGACGCGACTGCGATGGCGCAAGATTCCGGTGCCGAGGGCAAGGAACGACTGGCTAATCTGAAAAAGCAGATCGCCGATCGGGAAGAACAGGTGAAAGGTCTTAAAACACGGTGGCAGATTGAGAAAGACGCGCTCAACAAAGTGAAGCCGTTGAAGCAGGAAATCGATCAGCTGCGAACGAATTTCACGCAGGCATTCGCTCGAGCCCAGCAAACGAACTCGAACGAGGACTATACGGCCGCGCTCAAACTCGATCAGCAGTTAAAGCAAGCGGAAGCGCAGTTCGCGGAACTCGAAAAGCGTTCTCAGGAGATCCAATCCAGTGAATCGCGGATGTTGCGTGAAGAAGTCACACCTGAAGACATTGCCCGCGTGGTCAGTCAGTGGACGGGGATTCCTGCCACACGCATGATGCAAGGCGAGCGGGAAAAGCTACTGGGAATGGAAGATGCCATTCACACGCGGATGATCAATCAAGTTGAGGCTGTGACCGCGGTCGCCAATGCGGTGCGCCGCGCGCGCTCGGGCTTACAGGATCGTAACCGCCCTATCGGTTCGTTTATCTTTCTCGGGCCAACTGGCGTTGGAAAGACGGAGCTGTGCAAAGCACTGGCTGAATTCCTGTTCGATGACGAACGCAACATGGTTCGCATCGATATGAGTGAGTTTATGGAAAAGCACTCCGTATCGCGACTGGTGGGGGCGCCTCCGGGATATGTCGGCTACGAAGAAGGTGGACGGCTGACCGAGGCCGTAAGACGTCATCCGTATTGCGTGCTGCTGCTGGACGAGGTTGAGAAGGCGCATCGGGATGTGTTCAACATTCTGCTGCAGTTACTCGACGACGGACGGCTGACGGACGGTCACGGTCGGACTGTCAACTTCACCAATACGATTGTGGTGATGACCTCGAATATTGGCAGTCAGACGATCCTTGATCTCAACGGCAAAGCCGACGACAAAGAGATTAACCGCCGCTGCATGGATGCTCTGCAAAAGCAATTCTTGCCGGAATTTCTCAATCGTGTTGATGAAGTGATTGTGTTCCATCCCCTGGATAAAGAAAACATCCGAGAAATTGTCGACAAGCAACTGGAGCGTCTCAACAAGCAGCTCGCCGAAGAAGGCTTCAGCCTGGAATTGACCGAGAGTGCCAAGTCTCTGCTGGCTGACGAAGGCTATGACCCTGTGTATGGTGCACGGCCGCTGAAACGAGTCATTCAGCAACGATTGCAAAATGCACTCGCGAACCAGATTCTGTCCGATGAGCATCCTCAAGGAGCCAGGATCTTAGTGGACGCTCACGGAAATGAATTTGCGTTTTCCAGCACGACGAAAAAGGCGACGGACGAGACAAACCTGTAAGACTGCGTGAAAGCCGGACTCGAACGCAGGAGTTCCGGCTTCTGCAGGCGCGGGTGACTCGGAGCGAGTGTTTTTTCCTGGAATGAGCTGGCGACTTCTCGGCATTACCCAAGGAGCTGGGATGATTTTCACCGAGCTGCCGTTCCAGGCCGGAGCGTGACGAGTTTCAAGATTCCGAATTCATCTATGATTTGAGATTTCGAATTTGAGATTTCAAATGCATCTCACGGGAAATGCGGGAAATGCTGCAAAAACCCCCGGCCAATCTAATGGCCTGCTTGCAAGAAATCTTTCAGTGACTGTTCCGGATGAAGCACGCTTGCGTAATCGCGGTTTTGAAGGACGCGATTCGCGGCCAGTTGCCGTGTCGCTTGTGTGATTTGAGCTTGCGCCTCGGGCAGCTTCACGATGGCCCACTTCGAAAGTTCCGCCTTAATTTCGCTGAGCTTCCTGTGTCGAGCTCGCCGCGCCGCGCGATCAGGCGCCGGCTGCCGCAGTAGTTCGTGAAAGTCGGCGCACAGATCTTGGACGCGCTGATCTGCAACGTCCGCTAAAGCGGTGGCGGGATTCCATTGCAAATCCCAGATTCGACGTTTGTAGCGAGTCAGATCGTCTGCTGTTACTGCCTGAGTTTCCAGAGGGAGATACAACGTTCCTGTGACAACCCAGTAAGCCGGTACTGGCAGATGAAAGAATTGCGAGATCAACTGGTCGGTGATTTCATCGTATTTCGCTCCACCGATCCCGTGAATAAACAGATCCGCCAGACAAGTTCGACTGAACAAGGTCGTCGTCAAAGCCCGAGTCCGAATGGAGATTCCCTGCGTTTCCAACTCTTGCAGGCGCTCGACTGCGATTTGAGCGTGCGAATCCGCAGTCAATGGAAGTTCAACCAGGACTTCACCGGCCTCTTTCGCGAGCACCAGCACCGGGCCGCGTTGCTGTACGAAAAGTCTCGAGCGACGCGATTCCCCTTTTCGCCAGACCCAGAACGGCGCTTCCAGCCACTCTCCCAACTGCGTCAGCTCGGGAACGGGGTGACTTGTACTGTGGATATGATTGGCGCGCCGGTAGTCGCGTACGGCTCGGTTGTAGATTTCGCGAAAACGCGGCAGGTGCGCCAAAATGTGACAGGCAAACCACAAGAAGGGTGGCAATTGACACAAATGGCTGAGGGGCAGCTCGAGATTGGCGGCGCCCCACTTTCGTTCTTGTTGATTCCGGGCAGCGGTAAAAGCGTCCGCCAACCGGGGTGTTGAATCGTGGAATTCCAAGACTCGCGGCCAGAACGTTTCCAGCAATGGAGCGAAATTCCAGGCTCGCATCGCCTCTCGCACACGTTGAGGAAATGCTCGAAACAGGTTGACGTCCTGCACCTTGACATTTTCCCAGGGCTGCTTGGATTGCGGAATGTCAAAGGGAATGTCGACAGCCTGAGGATTTTCCAGGCTCCCTGTTGGAACACGAATCGAGGACGAGGCCATCGCATCATTGTCGACAACCAGGTTTAAACTGACGGCCCCGATTCGCGAGGCCATGTGGGCCATGGCAAAATTCTTGGCCCACACCCCTGGATGAAACAACGCGGGCTGATGGCCTCCAACCACCCAATTCTTCAAGTCTGCGGTGCGGTCCGTGCCGCCAATATCGGCTCCCGCGGCCATCGTATAGCGACGCGCGGCATTGAGTACCGCATAGCGCGTGCGAGTCCGCAGACAGGACAGCGAACAACCTTGCACTTCAATCTCAGCGGCAGCTAATGCCTTTGCATTGGATGCGACTAAGCCGACCGCTCGATCTTCAGAGGGACTTAGCAGCCAGCTCTGGTTCTCGCGGGGTACATTGAGATGCTTGGTTTGCGGAAGAGGCAGGGCGAAGCTTGTCACTCGGCAACTCTCTCAAATCCAGGAAAGAATATTTAATCCCAAACTGTAGGCGGAGTGGGATAGAATTGGTAGGACCTGAGCGACCGAATGAAAGAATTTCCCGTTCCCTAAAGTGGGAATACCGAATTGACGACGCTTGTCCCTTGCGACTCGACTGGAGACGCTTATAATTTTCAGACTGCCGCATTGTCATGGAACTTGCGCGAACTGACCGAATTCAGACGTTGCATCGCGGAGTCCGTTCCTCGCAGGACGGCCTGGTATCGGTGATGGGCAGACATCTACGAGGAAAATATGGGTTCCTGGCTATATAACGTGCTGCGGAATTTCGGGGAATGGTGGCGCAATATCTGGGTGGCCGTGTCAACGGTCATCAAGGGATTGTGGGTCACGGCCCTCACCGCCGGCAAGACCTACGAACGCAAGGCGTTCACCGAAATCTATGAATATCCTGAAGTACCGGTGCCAGTGAAGCCGCGTTACCGTGGATTTCACCGGTTTGATCTGACAACCTGCATCGGTTGTGAAAAATGCGCAGTCGCCTGTCCGGTCGATTGCATCTATATTGACAAACAGAAAAGTCCGGTTGGCAAAGGCTTTCGAGTCGACGGTTTCACGATTGATTATACGAAATGCATGTTTTGTGCTTTGTGCGTCGAACCGTGCCCGGTAGACTGCATTTTCATGGGGTCGAATTACGACTTGAGTTGCTACAGCCGCGACGGATGCATTGTTGACTATGCGAAATTGCCGCTACCCGTAGCTTGGGGGCAAGCGACCTTGAATCCTACTGCTGTGGCCGAATCGAAAGTTTTGTACCAGCCAGTTTGGGTGAAAGGCGAGCCCAGTCCGTTTGAAACAACGGGGAGCGTTTAAAGCGCTCGCAGGCATCGAGTTTTTCTGCTGGTAATTGAACAGGTTGGGAGAATATCCAAAACGTGGCCAGCCGCAAAAAGTATTTTACCGTTGACGAAGCGAATCACTCGCTCCCGTTGGTGCGATCAATCGTCACTGATATTGTGACGTTCTATGCCGATCTGCATGATCGCCATCAGCGATTGCAGTCCGTCAAGAAGCGAAATTCGGCCTCACGTGGCAGTATGCCGACTGAATACAACGAAGAGTTGACTCAGATGGAAGCCGATCTGCAGCGAGACTCAGAAAAGCTACAGGGATACGTTGCAGAACTCGAAGCATTGGGAGTTGAACTGAAAGATCTGACGATTGGGTTGATTGATTTTCCAGGGCTGATGGAGGGGCGGGAAGTTTGTTTGTGCTGGAAACTTGGCGAACCGGAAGTTGGTTTCTGGCATGAAATTGACGCGGGCTTCTCGGGGCGACAGTCATTATTAGCGGGGGCAACTCCATTAACGACGGACGGACCGTCGGACCCGACTGTTGCGTAGAGAGATTGGGCCGAGATCGAACTGATTGCCATTTCGATTCGGGGTCTTTGGAAATTCAAGACGTCCTCAACGGACGGTCTCAATCGACAAAAATTGCTTTTGCTATCGCAGCATTGGAAACTCCATGACGGACTTAGTTGGACACTTTTTTCTGTTTACAATCGTCGGTGTGGGGTTTTTGATCGCGCCCCTGTTGTTGGGTTGGCTTGTTCGCCCCAATGCTCCGACTGCGGAAAAATTGACGTCCTACGAATGCGGTGAGCCGACTATCGGGTCGAGTTACGTGCAGTTCGACCTGCGATTCTATGTGGTTGCCTTGCTGTTCATCATTTTTGATGTGGAAGTCGCCTTCTTCTTTCCCTGGGCGATGATTTATGGGGGGGCGATGCAGCTGGCTGACCAGCGTTTGGGTGATGAGGCTCGGATGCAAATCACCGAAAAGCTGCTGAATGCCCCAGCCGGGTCACTCGCGACCGATCAGATGATCAGCGCTCAAACAGCTTTTCAATTGGGACTCACGGGGCTGTTTGATATTCTGGTCTTTTTTGGTGTGTTACTATTAGGTTTCGCCTACGTCTGGAAACGCGGTGATCTGGATTGGGTCCGCGCCATGGCGCAAGAAGCCCAACAACGCCGTGAAGCCGCGATGGTCAAGTAGGGTTTCACTTCCGCCGAGTTTGAGTCATAGCCACATTGGCGAGAACTCAGGCTCCTGGGCAGACGTCAGATCGCCCGCGATGTGGTAAATGCAGCGAAATGACCCGAGATTTGTTCCAAGACTGAAATTGCAGAAATCGAACCTGTTGGACCGTTTCGAATAGAAAAAGGCAACCATGTCGCCAGCCGACATTCATCAACAGTTGGTCGCACAGTTTGGTGACAAGATCACGGGTGCGAAACTCGATGCGATCGATCCCTGGATCGAAGTCGCTCCGGCGGCAATCGTCGACGTCTGCACTTACTTGCGAGATGATCCGAAGCTCAAATTCGACGCTTTGAATGACTTGTGTGGGGCTGATTATCTCGAGACTGACCCCAAGAAGGCTGCGAAGTTCCCGCACCAACCACATGTCGAAGTGGTCTACCATCTCTATAGCTACTTTCTCAAACATTATATTGTTGTGAAAGTGAAGCTGCCGAGGTGGCAAAACGATCAAGTTGGCGAGTTACCTGAAGTGCCGTCAGTCGCTGGCATCTGGTTGATCGCCGATTGGCACGAACGCGAAGCCTATGACCTGGTGGGCATCCAGTTCACGGGTCATCCCAACATGCGAAGAATTCTGTGCCCTGAAGACTGGGAAGGCCACGCCTTGCGGAAGGATTACGAATTCCCGCTGGAATATCACGGAATTCGCGGAAAGTGATTTGTCTCAGAGAGCACAAGTTTTCAGCCTGTCGGGCACGGCGAATCGACAGATTGAGAACTCGTTCTGCGAAGGTGAGAAGTCGTCAAGACGCGCAATGCGGAACAACGACAGAATAGCGCCAATAATATAACGACAGAGAGTGCCATGAGCCTGACTTTGGAAGATCCTCGTGTTGTCGAATTTGACGTTCGAACAGACGAGATGCTCGTCAACATGGGGCCGCAGCATCCCAGCACCCACGGTGTGTTGCGATTGCTGCTCCGCACAGACGGCGAAGTCATTTACGAAGTGACGCCGCACATCGGATATCTGCATCGCTGTGCCGAAAAGATCGGCGAGAACCTGACCACGCCGCAGTGGATTCCCTACACCGACCGGATGGATTATCTGGCCGGGATGAACATGAATCTGGGACTTTCACTGGCGGTTGAGAAGCTGATTGGGATGGAAGTTCCCGAAAAGGCCATGGTCTTGCGATTGATCATCGCGGAATTGAACCGCATTGCCAGCCATCTCGTAGGAATGGGGGCGTATGGCCTTGACCTGGGGACGTTCAGCCCATTCCTCTATGCCTTCCGCGAACGAGAAATTATTCTCGACTTGTTCGAGGAGGCTTGCGGAGCGCGCTTGACTTACAGTTACATCACCATTGGTGGACTCACTCACGATATTCCCGCTGAGATCACGATTCCTTCAGGCCTTGCCGCGCTGACCCACCAAAATCCGAACAAGAAGGTCAGCTGGCTCGGTGGCCTGACCATGTTCCTGGACTGGTTAGAGCCTCGGATTCTCGAATACCACACGCTGTTGACCGAAAATGCGATTTTCATCAAGCGGACAGCCGGCATCGGTGTGTTATCACGAGAGAAAGCAATCAGTTACGGGTGCACTGGCCCCGTTTTGCGCGGTAGCGGTGTCGATCACGACCTGCGTCGAGACGGCGAGAAAATCTATACCCGGATGTACGAGGGCTTCCAGTTTGACGTTCCCGTCGCGCCATTCAAGAAGGCTCCGCCCGAAGCGGTTCTCGGCGACAACTGGTGCCGGTTTTATGTTCGGATGATGGAAGTTGTGCAGTCAATTCGACTGTTGCGGCAGGGCATCGACAAGTATACCAAGGCTTCAGGAACCACTCGCGTTCCCTACAAGATGACGACCAAGCTGCCAGTCAATGAAGTCTATCTTGAAACGGAATGCCCACGTGGCCAGATGGGTTTCTACCTGGTCGGCAATGGCGAAGATAAGCCGTTCCGGGCTCGAGCGAAAAGTTCCTGCTTCTGCAACCTGTCAGTGACCGCAGAACTGTGCCAAGGCTGCCTGATTGCTGACATCCCGGCAATCGTCGGTTCACTGGACATCGTGATGGGTGAGATCGACAGATAATTCAATGATCCTTAAGTCGATGTATTACATTGACTTGTAGCAATTGTGAATGGTTGAAGCGCACCCAATTGGGGTGCGTTTTTTTTCGGAGTGTTGCGTATGTACGGTGCAGCGGTAAATCGGCATCGTAATAGCACGAACGCGAGTTCTGGGAAAATGTGCCCCATTCCAATGACCTCAGGCACGATGTCGTCATGACTTGGATCAAGGCCTGATATTCTGCGGGCAGTAGCTTTGAATTTGTGCGGATGATTTACGAGAGATGAAGCGCGTCTATCCGTGAGCCCCTCGGAAAACTCTCGTGAAGCATCAAAAGCCGAAGTGTCCATCCAGATCGCCTGAGTTGCCAAGGGTCTCGCATCGGCAGTCGCTCATTTCTTCTTCCCCGATCGTGCAGAAACCGCTTAACTGTCTGAAAATGAATCAGTTAATGGTATGCGGACACTGTTTGGCCTCTTTTTTTCGGAATGGCTTCGGACTCTGGAATCCGTATGGTTTGGCCGCGATCTTTTCCCATCAATTGAACCTGCGCCGTCCATGAAAAATGGGTTCAATTCGCATTGAAAAATCTGCCGATTCGTAAAATGCCTTGTTATCCTCAAGTCGTGAGTCTTACAATTCGGCATGGTTTGCTTCCAATCAATCGACGCCCCAACAAGTCCGCGGGGCAGGAACGCGTGAAATGGCTACTGACCCGCGCCGCAAAGAAGCTTTGGCGGAACTGACTGACCGCATTATTCAAACTTATTATGAGATCAGTTCGATCAATCATCTCGGTCATTGTCCGTTGCCCAGCAACGAAGTCGTGTTTGAAATCGCCAACGATTTGAAAGAAGTCATTTATCCGGGGTATCGCCGGCGTCAGAATTTGCATGTCGGAAATGTCGCATATTATGTTGGCGACCTGATCGACTCTCTGCACGATAAACTGACTCAGCAGATTGCTCGTGCGTTGCGGCATGAACATCAGAAGGGGCATCAGATCGTCTGCGGGTCGCGTCCGGAGATCGATTTCGAAGCAGAGGGGCAGAAGAAGGCGATTTTGTTTCTCGAGACCTTGCCGAGTATTCGGGAAATGTTGGCTCACGATGTTCAAGCCGCATTCGACGGAGATCCCGCCGCCGGAAGTCTGGATGAGATCATTTTTTGCTACCCCGGCCTCGAAGCGATCACGATTCAGCGGTTGGCGCACGAGTTGTATTTGCTGGAAATCCCGTACATTCCACGGATGCTGTCCGAGTGGGCGCATAGCCGAACGGGCATCGATATTCACCCTGGAGCTCGAATTGGTTCGTCATTTTTCATTGATCATGGGACTGGAGTCGTGATTGGTGAGACTTGCGAAATTCACGAGCACGTGAAAATCTATCAGGGTGTAACGTTGGGAGCCTTGAGTTTTCCCAAGGATGAAAACGGCGAGATTATTCGAGGAGCCAAGCGGCACCCGACGATTGAAGCCAACGTTGTGATTTACGCCAATGCGACAATCCTGGGTGGTGACACAGTAGTTGGCGCAGGATCGGTGATCGGAGCAAGTGCGTCGATCACCAAGAGCGTTCCGCCGAATACGCAAGTCACGGTCGAAAAGCCGCAGTTACGGTTCCGAGAAGCGTCCTGATCGGAAGCCGACCAATGAGCGGTGGGTGTCGGCCCAGTCGTTGGTTTACGGCGAGGCGCTTAATCGGGCGGGCGAGGACCCCGGCGGGACCCGTCTGAGTGCGTTGACCCCCTTGTGGACCTCAGAACCCTCCGGCCGTCCGCTGGACGCTGGCCATTGGGAATGGCAATTTCTGCATGTGCCTCCCGAATTCCCGCGCGACTTGGCTATAATCTTTGTTCTGTGAAGATTCTCCGTGCGGATATCAATTGCCGCCCGGTTCTCTTGCTTTCCGCGAAATTGATTTAGCACCTAAACAGACGGCCAATTCCGTCTAGTTTGCGCTGAATCCGCTGCGGCGGCAGATACATAGTCAGGCGAACCCGGTTTATGAATTCAACCTCGACCAATCGTTATGTCGTGCGCTATGGCATCTCGCGCCATGTTGCCGAGTTCTCAGCCAAATTCTCCCAGCCTCTCGATCGAAATGCCCAGGTCATCATTCGCAGTGACCGGGGAGTTGAATGGGGTGAGGTGTTATGCGCGGCGAGTGATCGAACCCGGGAATATCTGAATGCTTCCGAAGAGATGGGAGCAATCCTGCGGGAGGCAAATGCCGAAGACTACGAGAAGCGGGAATCACTGCGTTCCAAAGAACGCGAAGAGTTTCAGAATGGTCAGCAGTTAATCGACGAACGCAAGCTGCAAATGCAGCTGGTCGATATCGAGCACCTGTTCGGAGACGAGCGGCTCGTGTTTTATTATCTGGCGGAAAATCGGGTTGATTTTCGGGAATTGGTCAAGTCCCTGGCCAAACAATTTCATACTCGTATTGAGATGCGGCAGATTGGTGTCCGCGATGAAGCGAAGTTGTTGGCCGACTATGGTGACTGTGGCAAACCGGTTTGCTGTAACACCCATTTAAAAGAAATGCCGCCAGTCTCGATGAAGATGGCAAAATTGCAAAAGGCGACACTCGACCCCACAAAAATTTCCGGTCGCTGTGGACGTCTCAAATGTTGTTTGCGTTATGAGTACGATACTTATGAGGAATACCGGCGTGAATTGCCCGCCATCGGCTCGTTCGTCGTCACCAAGCAGGGGCAGGGCAAAGTCGTGCACCAGGAGATTCTGGCTCAGAAGTTACTCGTGATTTACGAAGACAACCGTCAAATCATGATCGATTCGAAAGATGTTTTGACGGTGGTCAGCAAAGGCAAGCGGCCACCCCAACCCGAAGATAATTGAACCTTGTATAATAGGGAGTGGTTGCCTTGAAGCCCCAGAGACGGGACAAAACAAGACAGCCATTCAACGGACAACGTACCGATCGGCGTCCGATTTCAGGTGATTGTCCAGGACTCCTTCAGAATTCCCAAAGTCCACATTCGATATCCGGGAAGACTGAGAACGTCTATCGCGAATCCAACGAAACTCTTCCAGAACGACTGCGATTGCGGCAGCTGTTTTTGGAACATGAAGATTCCATCCCGCCACCCCATTTGAATTTCCAGCATTGGCAGCACAACCCGCCGAGCTCCCTTCCGGTCGGCTGCGGATCTGATCAGGCGACGATCATGGAGACTGCTGCAAATTCTCAATCTTCGACAGGCGCGACTTCAAGTTGGTCGGCCAAAGTTGCTTTGCA
>JAQGHT010000897.1 GCA_028291565.1 Planctomycetaceae bacterium
CCCTGGTGTTCGGGCAGAATCAGCACGCGTTGTCAGCCGTGATGACGGGGATCAAGAATCTGGAAGTGACTGAGCAACAGTTGAAAGCGAACAAGGTCCCGGTGCTCATCATTTACGGTACTCGCGAAGGGGAAGCGAAAGTCCGTATCGAACTGGTAGCCAAAATTCTGAGTACAGCCAAAGTTGAAATCATCAAAGGTGGTGACCATGTCAACACCTTCGCGACGGCCAAATTCCGGAGTTCCATTCGCGATTTCGTGAAAGCGCATCACGAATGAATGTGCAGTACGAGCTCGGGTGTTGTTCTTTTCAGTCAATGAAGCAGGCGGCTGCGGTTCCTATCTGGAACCACGCCGCCTGACTTTTTCAGTACCTGAAATTGCGTGTTATTCGCGAGCTAGTCGTTCACATCGCGCGAGACGGGCAGGAGTGCCCATCCTACGGCTGGAAATGGCGCGTTATTCGCGCGGCTTGTCGCCGTCAGGTTTGCGTTCGGCAGGGCGGTCTTCCGCTGCCGGACGCCCTTCTGGATTCCGTGCACCACGTCCTGCATCGGGACCGGCGGGACCGCGGCCCCGGCCTTCGCCGCCGCCCGGTCCACGACCTTCGCCGCCGGGACCACGCATGCCCCGACCTTCACCGGGCGGCGGCCCGAGCAACTCGCGAGGATCGAGTTGACCGTCTTGATTCTCGTCCAATTCTTTGAACAATTCGCCAGCCTTAGCCAATTCGTCAGCGGAAATCTTGCCGTCGTGATTGGTGTCGAGCTTCTCGAATAGCCGCGGCAAGGCCGGTCGTCGGCCACCTTCGGGACCGCGTCGATCTCCTGGAGCGCCGGCCGCACGTGCGTCGCCAGGCGCACCCGGTCGACGTCCATCATTCGGTGCGGCATCTCCACGTCGTTCACCAGCTCCGCGGGCCTCCGCTGGTCCGCGATCGCCACCGCGACCACCATCACGCTGCATGAATGCGGCGGCAGCGAGGAATTCGTCTTTGGAAATGGACCCGTCTTTGCCTTTTTTCGTCCGTTCGAGCATTCGCTCAATCATGGGACGAGTTTGATCCGAAGCATCGGCAAGTGAGATCGCCCCGTCGCCATTGGCATCGAGTCGGTTGAACATCTCCGCCGGATTCTGCCGTGCGCCTTCGCCGCGCTCGCCCCCCTGTCGGCCTTCAGCCGGCCGATCACCTGCGGCTCGTTCGCCGGCGGGACGATCACCGGCGGCGCGTTCTCCTGCCGGCCGATCACCATTCGGGCGTCGTTCGCCCTGGCCAGGGCGTCCTTGTCCAAATTGAGCCTGCATCCGCTCACGGGCTTGTTGCAGGTCGTCCTTGGTGAGTTCTTCCTTGCCCAGTCGTTCGAACAACGGCAACAGGAATGGCTTGGCTTGCTCGGGGACTTCATCCTTCGTGATCTTGCCGTCGCCATTCTTGTCCATCCGCTTGATGGTCTCTTCAGGACTCGGCCCGCCGCCGGCCATGCGGCCCGCCTGCTGCAAGTCTTCCCGCGTTAATTCGTCCTTGCCGAGACGTTGGAACAAGGGATCGAGGCGCGGTTTGGCCTGCTCAGGAACTTCATCTTTCGAAATCTTGCCATCGCCGTTCTTGTCCAGACGTTTAAACATCTCGTCCAGATTCTGTCGACCCGCGCCGCCAGCATCGCCGCCCCGGGGAGCATCAACCGGACGTTCGTCAGGTTTCACGGCTTCTTTGAATTCGTCCAAAGTCAGTTTGCCGTCTGTATTTTTGTCGCCAACTCGCACCAGACGATCGAAAAATCGCTTTTGGTCGTCGTTGATTTCGTCAGCCGTCAATTGGCCGTCGGAATTCTTGTCCAAGCTCTTAAACAGTTGCTCGGGATTTCCGCCGACCTGAGGTTTGGCATCCTGCCCCTGCACCAAGCCAGGCAGGGACAAAGCCGCTGCGACACACAACGTCCAACTGATTTTCCAACGCTTCATAATACGAGACTCCGCTTTGCCTAAAATGTCGTCAGCCGATCAGGAGAAAAGAAACTGCAGGGTAGCCCTGTCGCCAAGGTGATTACAGCGTTTTTACCTTGAGTCTGACTGTGCCACTGGTTGAGGATTGTACTCAATCCTCAACCAGTGCTCTCTCGAGCTTGTGTTTGCAGTGCTTCCGTTGAGTACAACGGCAAGCAGTGGCACGATAGTTCGATCACCAACCGGAAGACGCAAAGTTAAACCGCTGTAGGCCGGCCCATATGGATTGAACCAGTGAGGCACTGAAAGGTTTCGCGAAGTCGCCTAATTTTGTTCGAAATCGCAAGCGAGGCCTATTCCTCGACATTGCCTGGCGGGACCAGACAGCCAACAACCAGGCTTGCCCAGCCGATCAGAAAGGCGACTCCACCTATCGGAACGACAGCCCCCAGCTTACGCTGGCCAGTGATCGTGAGCGCGTAGAGCATGCCGGAAAAAAGGACGATTCCAATCAGAAAACTCCAGCCCGCCACATCCAATGCCCGTGATTTTCGCGTCTGCGACAGAATTCCCACCGCGATTAATGCCAGGGCGTGATACATCTGGTAATCAGCCCCCGTTTTAAAGTCTTGCAGGTATTTGTAGGACACCTGAAAGGTCTGCCCGGCCACTTCTTTTTGTTCTGTGGCGGGATATTTATCCTTGAAAAATTGATCCAGCCCATGTGCTGCGAAGGCTCCCATACCGACGGACAAGCCAGCCAGCATCGCCCCCAGACTTAGCCAAAAACGACTCATCGAGAAATGCTCCTGTTGATTACCCACCATAGGCGCCGTAGCGTCTCAGGCCGCGAGCGAAGACGACTCGGCAAAGAATCCACAAACCCATGGTCCAGAGTGTCGCGACGGCTAGATGGGTCCACAACATCTCGGGAGTCAGTTTTCCCAACAGTATCGCGGCTGGAAAGTACGCCAGATACTGAAATGGTAAATAGCCCACGACCTGCCCCATGATTCCCGGAAGCCAATCTAACGGTAACATGTGGCCCGACAGAAAATAGGTCAACATCATGCAAATAAAGCTGATCGAGCCGACTTCCAAAAGCCAGAACGCGGTCAGGCCGATCAGATTTTCCATCAGGAAACCGATTTGAAACGCCAAACCCAGGGCCAGCACGACGCCCACCCACTCCAGGGGAGTTGGCACATGCGAGAAGAATCCCCGGCACAACCAGAATAGAATGACGAAAGGGATTGTGGCGACCATGTAATATACGAGCTTATGCGCCACACGGGACCAGAAATAATAGACCTGCATGTCCACCGGTTGCGTGAGATAGCGCTTCAATGAGCCCTCACGAATTTCTTTCGAGATATCGCGCGCCAAGCCAGGCATACTGGAAAAAGCTCGGGCGACCATCGTCAGCAGGTAATAGGCCACCATTTCGGAATAAGAGTAGCCGTTGATCCGCGGAGTTTCAGTCGCACTGCCGACACCATAAATGGCACCCCACAGGCAAATCTGCGTCACAATTGGCAGAAAACGGACAAATGTGCCGAACGCGAAGTCCCCCCGATACATCAGGCGTTCTTCCAGAGACGTTCGCAGCAGATACCAGTGAATTCGAAACATGAATGGTTTAATTCGATCACGAACCAGGCACCGAAAATGAAACAAACAGCGAAGTTTGGCGGCAAATTCAATAAGGTCTTGTAATAACGCAGCGAAATCCGATATCGACCTGATAACGAACGCCGTACGGAATCACTGTCGGATTCAGGAGGGCCAGGGCTATACGTCAAGAATCAACTCGCTGTGCATTGTAACAAGTCCCGTACTTACGCCGCACGCGTTCCACAACCTTCCCTGAGTTTTCCGTCTTCGATCCTTGACGTAGACGTTGGAAACTCGATAATGACATATCTGGCTGATTTTTACCGAGAGGTGAAAGTCTGCCTCCAAGCACAAGGGGCCCTTGTGAACCGGGTCAGATGGGAAACCAAGCAGCCCTAAGCAACGCGTGCTCTTGTGTGTGAGGAGGCAGACTTCCACCTCTCGTTTTTTTGCGCCCAGAGTTCTTCTCCTTGCTTCTCCAGCTTTCCTGACCTTCCACGATTTCGATTGGCATCCTGGCTTGTTTCGCGATTGTGCTCGTCGTTTTTTCTTCGATGTGGAGCAATGATAATCGTCGCAGTCGCATGCTGTGGCATTGCTGATGCAGGGCCGCTGATGAAAGCTCGCCGTCGGAATTGTTTCGCACTCGAATCGGGAGCGAACTCCTGATCCCGATTGGATTCAATACTGTATGCAAGCCGGTACGAAGTACCTGTCCTGTTGGGAATTTTTAGGTAGCTTGTCAGTTGTTGATCCCGTTGGGGCAAGCCTGACTGAAATCTGATTGCCGTATTCTTGGTTGCGTCAAACTTACGTTTTGGGTCTTTTTTCGTACGCGACCAATGTCGTGCCGCTCACGATCTTGGTTACAATACGTCAACGATTGAGCCCCCTCACGGCCGTTGATCGGGCGGTGAGAAGGAAGTCGTGCAGAGTCCGTGGACCCATCGGGGCAAGTCCGGTGGCGTGATTTGAGTTCGACATTTCACGACTGCGACGAAAAACTGAGACGCCGGCAGCCTCATGGGATCGAAGGGCTTTATGATGTGCAAACAACAGAAATACTCGTTGATTTGGCTGTCGCTTTTCTCGCTCTTCCTGCTGAGTGGTGAGGAAACTCAAGCCGCCGAAAGTCAAGCTGTTGCGGCGAATGGAGCATCTGCGAAATCGGCCAAAAACATCGTGGTCATCATTGGGGATGATCTCGGACGGACACTGGGATGTTATGGTGACAAGAACGCCAGAACGCCTCACATTGACGCCTTCGCAAAATCGGGGACGCGATTCGACAATGCGTTCTGCACGACAGCCAGTTGCAGTCCGAGTCGTTCGGTAATTCTGTCCGGCCTGTATAACCACGCCAACGGTCAATATGGCCTGGCCCATGCGGAGCATCATTTCCAGTCTCATGCATGGGTCAAAGGCCTGCCCGTGCTGCTCAAAGAGTCAGGCTACCGAACTTGCCTGATTGGAAAATTCCACGTCTTACCAGAAGCGAATTACCAATTCGAAAAGACAGCGGATTTGAAGACTCAGGGAGCCCGGAATTCGGTCCGGATGGCCGAAAACGCAGAAGAGTTCATCAAAGAAAACGATCCGCGGCCATTTTTTCTCTACTATTCCAGCACGGATCCGCACCGGGCCAAAGAAGGCTATGCCAACGAGACTGCATATCCCGGCGTGAAACCCGCGACGATCGATCCGAAAGAGATCGAAGTGCCGCCGTTTCTGCCGAATGAGCCTGAAGTGCGGCAGGATCTGGCCGAGTACTACATGTCGGTGGCCAGACTGGATCAAGGGGTTGGCCGACTGCTGCAAGCTTTGAAAAACACACAGCATGAAGCTGACACGCTGGTGGTATTCTTGAGTGACAATGGAATTCCCTTTCCCGGCGCCAAGACCGGACATTACGAACCTGGCGTGCGACTGCCGCTGATTTGCCGAATCCCCGGGCAAAAACCGGGTTTGGTTTCGGCGTCGTTCGTGACTTGGGCGGATATTACTCCCACATTGCTGGAATATGCGGGAGCCGCCGGTCCCGACAAATACAAATTGCACGGTCAGTCATTTCTGCCCGGAATTGCGGACGCTGGCTGGTCCGGCCGCGACCATGTGTTTCTATCGCACACATTTCATGAAGTCACCATGTACTATCCCATGCGCACCATCCGTACGGGAAAACACAAATTGATCGTCAATCTGGCTGGCAATTTGCCGTTTCCCTTTGCTTCGGATTTGTATTTTTCTCCCACCTGGCAAGGGGCGCTGAAACGCCAGGATTCGCAATATGGCAATCGCATGCTGTCAGCGTTCCTGCAGCGGCCGTGATTTGAGTTGTATGATCTGGAAACCGATCCGGATGAAATCCACAATTTAGCCTCACAACCCGAACAAGCTCAAACTTTCGCGAAACTTCTGGCACAACTCAAACAATACCAGAAGCAAACGAACGATCCGTGGTTGCTGAAGTACGATCGAGAGTAATTGACCAACATTTCAAAGGGATCACGCTCATGGGGACGACTTACCTGCCCACTCCGACAACTCGGTGTGGATTTGGAATCGCCCGCTGCAATATTACGCCACCGGTTGGAATCTACCATCGCATGTGGGGCGCGGCCCTGACAGATCAGGCCACGGGCATTCACCGCCCGCTGACAGCGACGGCCATGGCCATTCAACCATCAGACGATGCGAATCCGGCACACCGGCAGATCATCATCGCCGTCGATCATGTTTTTTTCCGACCGCGGGAAATGCAAGAAGTCTTAGAAAAAACCAGCTCGTTGACCGGTATTCCCGAAGAGCAAATCCTGATCGCGTTTTCGCACACCCATTCTGGCGGTCATCTGGTTCGAGATCGGGTGAATTTGCCAGGCGGCGATTTGATCGGGCCATACCTGGATGAGTTACCAGGCAAACTGGCAATGGCCTGTTTGACCGCCATCGCGACGATTCATCCGGCTGTCATGAGTTATGCGATGGCGAATTGCCGGATGGGTCGCCACCGAGATTTCTGGGACGAAGCCAGCGGTCAATTCGTCTGCGGCTATAACCCGGACGGGGAAATCGACGATTCGCTGATCGCAATTCGAGTCACCGACGCCTGCCAACGTACAGTCGCGACGATTGTGAATTATGGATGCCACCCGACGACGTTGGCCTATGAGAACACACTCATCAGTCCCGACTACGTCGGTGCGATGCGTGAAGTCGTCGAGTTAGCCACGAATGCCCCCTGTGCGTTCCTGTTGTCTCCGTGCGGTGATGTTGGGCCGATGGATGGCTACACAGGCGACGTACGCATTGCGGATCGCAACGGTCGCCAGGTAGGGCACCAGGTGCTCAGCGCCTTGGAATCTCTACCAGCGCCGGAGCACGATTTTCATTATGTGGGACCAGTCATCTCTGGTGCGACGCTCGGTTCCTGGCGGCATCGTCCTCAAACACCGGATCGGCATGCGGAGACGAAACGCTTCGAGTATTGTCACGAGCCAATCGACCTGGATTATCTGGACGGCCTGCCGACTCTGGCGGAAGCCGAGCAGTTATTTATCGATCTACAGGTGCAGGAAAAGGACGCACTGGCGGCCGGTGACGAGCAGAAATTACGAGACGTCCGAGCACTTTGCGAACGCGCGCGGCGGCAACTCGATCGCTTGCGCCCGCTACCGACCCATACGCATTATCCACTGGCCGTCTGGCTGTGGAGAATGGGTGATGCCCTGTGGGTCGCCCTGGAAGGGGAACCGTATAACGCCTTGCAGGCCGGATTACGGAAGCGGTTCGCGGACCGCCCGGTTGTGATCACGGTCATGGTGAACGGTGCCCGCAACTGCTATATGCCGACTCGCGAAGCGTACGACAAGAAACTGTATCAAGTCGAAGTGGCGTTCCTGGCCCCGGGCTGTCTGGAAGAAACGGCCCAGATCATTGAACGCCGATTGTCCGAATGGCTGAAGAAATGAAAGTTTAGGCAAATACGACCGCTTTGTCGCCTTGCGTCACGTTTCCGATCAGCCAATTTTCTAATCCCTCTTTCGAGAGATGCTGACGAACCTGGTCGACAGCTTGATTGTCGACAACGAGAACAAATCCCAGGCCCATATTGAACACTTGGAACATTTCTTTCTGTTCGATGTTCGCCAATCCCTGCAGCCAGGCGAATACCGGATTGGCCTTCCAGCTATCGCGTTGAAGCGTCACGCGGCAGTTTTCCGGAACGACGCGAACCAGGTTGTCAGCAATCCCGCCACCGGTAATATGCGCCAGACCGTGAACGGGTGAGTCCCCTTCGAATTGCTGCAACAGACTGACAATTGGTTTCGTATAGATCTTGGTGGGTTCAAGCAGTGCTTGTCCAACGGTCCGATTCAACTCAGGAATGTGCGCGGCCACATCCAATTTGGCGATCTCGAATACGACTTTGCGAACGAGACTATATCCATTGGAATGAAAACCGCTGGAGGCTACGCCAATGACGGCGTCACCCGGGCGGATTTTCTGTCCGTCGATGATTTGTGATTTCTCGACGACGCCTACACAGAACCCCGCCAGATCAAAATCGCCGACCGCATACAAGTCTGGCATAATCGCGGTTTCTCCGCCCATCAAGGCGGCTCCGGCTTGTACGCACCCGTCACCGACTCCCTTGACGACAGCCGCGATCAAATCCGGGTCATCTTTCGCGAGAGCGATATAGTCCAGAAAAAACAGAGGTTCTGCCCCCAGACACAGGCAATCATTGACCGACATCGCTACCAGGTCGATTCCGACCGTGTCATAAACTCCGAGTTTGATGGCCACTTTGAGCTTCGTGCCGACGCCGTCCGTTCCGGAAACCAAGACTGGCTCTTTGTAATTGCGACGAAATTCCGCGGAATTGTCCATCCGAAACAAGCCGGCAAATCCGCCAGGCATGTCCATCACCCGCGGTGTGTGGGTCCGCTTCATGATGGCCGGAAGCCGAGCCATCGCCTGCTCGTAGAGTTCCAGATCGAGACCGGCTGACTTATAAGTAACACTCATACTGTTCCTGGACTTGTTTTGGCTGCAGACGCCTCACCCGAGGCCCACTACAACAAGGAGCGACTTTGAAAGAAAGAGGACTGGCCAGCTAGCCTTATGTTACGAACCTGTGTCGCAGAATACTTCAGAAGGTCTGTGGGAAACAAGGGTCGGGATTCGAGGCCAGGAAACGAGCGAGGACTGCCCGGAATCCAGATTCCGAGGTTGGAATACTAGCTCACGTCGAAACTCGAACGACCATCGCCTTGCTCCACTTCATTTCTGCGCCGGTGTAACTGGCATTTTCTCGATCCATTCGCGAAACATTTTGACGGCTTCTTGATCCACCAGATTCGTCGACAACTGTGGCATCTGCCCTCGGCCACGCATTGCGACACGCCGCAGCAAGATCGACCGATCCGGAGCACCTGGGGCCACGAGTTTGGCATCCGGCACCCCGAATTTGTCGTGCAGTGGAACCACGTCGACAATCTTCATTTTTTCGAGTGACGTCAGGATGTCCAATTGCATTTGCGAGTTGCCTCCTCCAGCATCGACGTGACAGACAGCGCAGTTGGAATGGAGATACGATCGAGCTCGATCCGGCAGCGGCTCGTGGGCGTCATAAGGATTCGCCAAACGCTGGAATCGACCAGGTTCGACAGCCAACATCGCTGAATTTGTCGTGCCTCGCTGACCAGCGGCCGGTGTCGCCGCCGAGAGTTGCTTGTCGATCACTTCGCTCTTCAGACCTTGCTGTTTACCATCTTCCTGCAGTTGGGCTCGGGCTCCCTCGGACCAGCTCATGTCTTTAAATAGTCCAAGATGCTCGAAAACTCGTAATTGATGGTCGGTCACACCGGCATAGTCATGGTTCTTATTCAATTGCGGAGTACTGAGCCCCAACACGAACGCGGCCGCCCGGCTATGGCAGACCATGCATTCCGTACGGCTGGGATAGTGCCAGGTTTGCTCACGAACGCCGTCTTTCGTCTGAATTGCGTACTTCTGATCGAGGCCCTCTTTGGAAACCAGCGTCGCGTCCGTTTGATCGTCGTTCCATTGATAGGAATAGCCGACCCATTCCCCTTGTTGCTTTAACATGAACCGCGTTTCGATGAATCGCTTCGAATTAGGGTTGCCTGCTTCCATTTCGAGTGCGAAAGACTTCACCAGCACGGTTTCGTCTGGGAAGCCCCACGCCTTATTCAGGGAAAAATCGATTTTCGAATCAGCCCCAGGCAATGCGACAAACCGCAGCTTCTCAGCGCCATCTGACCAAAGTGGAGAATTGACTGAATAAGGGACCAGGGCTGGCTGCACGACGTGCCCCTTGACCGATTGAAAGAGCCCACTTTCGCTGAGTTTTCTGGGGAATGGCGCAGTGGGAGCACTCATCGGACTGGGGATCAACGTATGAAAGGCCCCATCGTTGCCCGGTTGATGGTCGCAAATCAGCAATTCACCATGCGTATCCGAACCGAAACCCGTGATATGAAATGGGGTATCTGCAAGTTCTTTGTGCCAGATGATTTTTGTGCCGTCATGTTTGACGCCCCAGATCTTCCCGGTGGAATGGTCGCCATACAGGTAGGCTCCACGGAGTTCCGGGAGTTTCGTGCCATAATAGACAATGCCACCCGTCAGAGATCGCGCTTCCGAGTGGTGGTGTTCCACGGTTGGCAACACGATGGGGGCTGGCCCCACTTTCCGATTCGCATAAAACGGGTGACTGCCTTCTGTCACACTCCAGCCGTAGTTGGCTCCGCGCGTAATCAGGTAAGCTTGTTCCCACAGGTCCTGCCCGTTGTTTCCCACCCACAGATGTCCGGTCTCGCGGTCAGCCGTCATTCGCCAGGGATTACGCATGCCGATGGCCCAAGTTTCCGGCCGCGCATCCGGGATGTGGAGAAACGGGTTATCTTTGGGGATCGAGTAAGGTTTATCGGCGGTGGGATGATCGACATCGATTCGCAGCACTTTGGCCGTGAGCTTCGTCATTTCCTGGCCGACGATGTTCGTGTCGGAATCGGATGTCCCATCCCCTGAAGTGACAAACAGCATCCCGTCTTTGCCGAAGGCCATCGCACCACCATTGTGCCCGTCCGATGGCCACTCGATGATGATCAACGCTGACTGCGGATCAAACTTGTAGGGCGGCTTGGGATCCATGCTGTAACGAGTAATCCGCGTGGTCTTGGGACTGTCTTTCCCTTTGCTGGGGCCGTTACTGCCCAAGTAAAGGTAACCGTTCTGCATAAAGTTGGGATGGAATTCGACACTATAAGCGACGTGGTCGTCCGCCAGCAGTTGCTCATACTCCGAGACGTCGGGCTCGTCTTTCATTCGTCGCAGCGTCGTATTTGAATACGGTGCATCCTGAGTGATCACGACCAGCCGGTCACTTCCCGGCTGCGGAACCACGAAGACTGGGAACACAGTTTTCAGTTTTGGATAGAGGCGTTGTGTCGTGTACGGTAGCGGAGGCTCTGGCGAACCGATCACGCGTGATGTGGTTAATGCCACGCGTTTCTCAATTCCAAAGGGACGAATGGCATTTTGTGGTTGCGGACCGACGAATTTCAGTGGAGCATAATCTTCCACAGAGTGGAAATTCGGTGTCTGGGACGACTTAAGAGGTGCACTCGTTGAGAGTTCCGGCCCGTCGAAGCCTACCGAATAGTCATAGCGACAAAGCGCGAATTTCCACGCTTCGTTGATGACGGGCCTGCCGCCTGTGGGAAAGAAGTCAATCCAGGGGATTCGGCCTTCCACTGTCCAACCGGTATCACGGTCGTCGCGCTTGTTCAAAGTCCCCCGCAACTTGACTTTGGCGTCGACATGAAATTCATCGGCCTTTTTAATCCGGTCGAAATCTTCAAATCCCTTTTTCGGCAGGAAGCAATCGAAGATCGTGTTCGCCGCATTCACCTGGAATTCATAGTATCCGGTCTTGTCTTCGGCCGGCTTGAAGAAGAGTTCGAAGACATCATTATCCCACGTCTTCCCGTCGTGTTCGGTGACGTCAGCAAACAGGTCAGTGTCGTCCATTTCCGCGGAAAAGTAGAGGTAATCGTGATCCCACAGCAGCCGAGCACGAGTCGCCGTCCTGGCTGGGCGTTCCTTTTCCCGCAGCCAGGGCAATGAAAACTGATCAATTAAGACCGCCGACTTCCACACAGGATCGTTCAATTCACCATCAATGACAGGAGCCGCATCCGCCCAACGGCATTCGAACGATTTCTTTTCCAGTTGCTGAGCGGAACTTGCTTGTGGGACGGCGATCGCCAGCAGAATCAGGGACAACAAGACACGGAGCTCAAGAGCTTGGGCAATAGGCATAGTGTTCTCGTGCGGTTAAAAAACAAAGCCCGTCGAACAATGATCGTTCGTCGGGCTTTGTGTAAGTAATTTCCTTATGACTCCTTGGATCAGCCAAACATTCCTGATCCGCCACCGTTGCCAGTGGTGCCGCCCTTGAGCGGCCCCTTGCGTTTTCGTTCGTAAGGTTGGTTTCCGCCTGGAGCCAAATCGGCGTCTTCCTTTTTCGCGGCGACTTCAGGCTTAGCTTGCAGGGCTTTCAAGGACAGGGCAATCCGGCGTTTGGGTAAGTCAATCGACAAGACCTTGGCCCGAACTTCCTGGCCTTCTTTCACCACGTCGGTCACCCGGTGAACTCGGCGATATTCGAGTTCACTGATGTGAATCAGGCCTTCAATTCCCTCTTCAAGTTGCACGAACGCGCCGAAATCTGTCGTGCGAGTGACTTTGCCTTCGACTTCTGAATTGACGGGGTAGCGGGATTCGATGTCGCCCCAAGGGTTCTTCGACAATTGCCGCATACCGAGGCTGATCTTGTTCTTTTCGCGATCGACTCCCACGACTTGAACGTCGACCTGCTGGCCTTCCT
>JAQGHT010000898.1 GCA_028291565.1 Planctomycetaceae bacterium
CGCTCGGTGTAATGAGTGTCATAGTCTCGAAAATCACAGACTGGGGCGCCGGCGACTGCGGCTTTGTAGATGTCGGGGCGACGCATGGCTGCCATCGCCGAAAAATAACCGCCAAAAGACCAGCCGGTCATGCCGACGCGACTCAGGTCCATTTCCGGGATCTGCGCACCCAAGGCCTGCAGTCCGTCAACCTGGTCTTGAAGTGGAATGTCGATCAAATTGTTTTTGATCGCCCGCTCCCATTCGCGACCGCGGCGCGGACTGCCCCGGCCATCCAACGATACGACGATGAATCCCTGATCGGCCAGCCACTGCTGCAGCACGCTGCCACGCGGCGAGGAATTGACGGTCAGGGCATGCGGGCCGCCATACACGTGGACGATGACGGGATACTTGACTCCCGCAACGAATGAACGTGGTCGTAGAACTGTCGCGCGGAGACCTCGCTGTCCAACGGTCAACAATTGCAAACCGGGCATTGCTGGCTCTTCGGCAACGGATTTCAGCTCGCCCAATAGTTGGCCATCAGGGCGCTCGATGCGAATGCCTGTACGCCCATTGGCAAGGTTGTAGCTGTGTAATAAGACGGCTGCGTGACTGCTGATACTGAGCCCATGATTGCCCGCTTCCGAAGTGAGCTTCGTCGGTTCCCCACCGGCGAGTGAAATTGAATAGACATGCACCTCTGTCGGATCGGTACTGGCCGTCACGTAGACTTGGTTTCGATCATCGTCGACGCCTGCCAGGTCGATGAGGCCAAAGCCCTTGGGCGTTAATGAGCGAATCAGTTTCCCCTCACGCGACCAGAGTTCCAGCGACCACTCGCCGGTCCGCTCGGTTATCCATAAAAATCCGCTGCCATCCTTGAGCCAGGTGGGGCACGTTGGTACGAGATTGATCCAGGCGGAATCGGTTTCTTTCAGCAGTTCGGTAAGCGCGCCTGTGTTCTCATCGACTCGATACAAGATTTCTTCGGTTTGCCGTCGGTTTTGTACGAGGATTGTCAGCGGCCCCTGATCTTTCCAAACGACTTTGGCGAGATAGGGGTATTTTTCTCGGTCCCAGTTGATCCAACGAGTTTCGCCTCCGGCGGCTGGGACAATGCCCAGGCGAACCGCGGCGTTCTTCGTTCCGGTTCGCGGGTACGGCCAGATATTCGGCGTGCGCTCGGGATGGATTGGATCAAGAATATGAAACGTTTCCATCCCCGCGGTATCGGTTTGCTGATAGGCGATCCAGCGGTTGTCCTGCGACCACCAGTAGCCCTGCATGCGGTCCATTTCCTCCTGCGCAACGAATTCCGCCGTGCCGTTGGTGATCGAGCCACCGGCGCCGCTGGTGATCTGGCGCTCGGCACCGGTCGACAAGTCCGTGACGAAAATCTCACCGTTGCGAACGCACGCCAGTTGCTGGCCGTCGGGAGACAAGCTGGGATCAAGCGGAAAGCTCGGATTTGACGATTTCACTTCGGAGCTGTTCCCGGATTCCCGTTCGATCACAAAGAGTCGATTCGAAAGGGGAACAAGTACCTTGGTGCCGTCGTCGGACAAGTCGAAGCGAGCGATGCCCTTGGTCGCCAGCCGCAAGCGTTCTCGCGTGGCCTTCTCTTCCGCCGAAAGCTGCTCGTCCACGCCCTGCAGGATTTTATCAGCAGTTAACAGCACTTTCTCAACGCCGGTCTGGCAATCGAACTCGTATAAATCTTGGACAAACGATCGAGGTTGCGATCGTAGGAACAGCACGGCTGAACCACTTCTGGTCAACTGGGCCGAGCGGGGCCGCCCCAGTGAGAAGCGATATGTCTCGGCGTACTGGCGAAGAAAATCCTCTGATTCGGCACGGATTGAGACATCGGGCGGTTTGACGTCCTGAGCTTGAATTACGCCCGGTAGAGTCGCCAGAATCGCGGTTAGAAGTCGAGCAGTCATGTTATATTCATCCAAAGGAGCGTGGTCGCACTCTATGCTATTTACAGAAACGTCGTAGCAAAAGTCGTAAGGACTGGAGAATCAATAAGTGTCTGAACTCTCGTAGTCCCGGTGGGGACGCTGCGAAAGATTTTAGCATGGCGAATTCCTCGTAGCTGAAATCGTGAGATTTCGGGAGGAACACGTCGATCGGCCCGAATTCTCACGAATTCAGCTACGAAAATCCTTGACGGTATCGCCCTCAGGGGCTGATAAACACTTGCCACTTATCACGACTGAAATTACTTCGCTGGTCGTAAGTCTTCCAATCTGTGCTGCGTCAATCAGATCGCGGCCGGCGACTGCATGCGATGTCAAATCCAAAATTCTTATGAATCATTCCAGGAAAAAGGATTAGCGTCGTATGCCACTTGCTAATCTTTTGGTTTGGGCGGAGGGGCAATGAGTTTACTGAAGGCGAACGGAATTTCGATCTCTCGAATACCGGTGTAGTAAATGATTTCCATTGAGTCATCGGGCTTGATTGTGTAGTCCCGCAGCCCGATTTTACCCTTCATCGTGTCCTTTTCGTAAGACGGGAGAAATGAGCTATTGTCAGACGTGACTGCGGGTATCAGGTCGGTGGATCGGATTGCGTGATTGTTTCCCTTCGTCACTGTGAAGCGCACTTCTTTCTCTTGCATGTCTATTTGATCGATTTGGAATTCAAGCCCCGCCGCGTCCAGGTCAGCGTTCGTGACAGTCCTTCCGACGTGCGAAGAGAGCTTTTCAATCACAGTTCGCTTCTCGGCTTCAGCGACCAGGAGGCGACAGGATCCGGTCACTGTTTCGAGACTCTCAAACGGCATTGGACGCGACTTAAAATAGAATACAACGGTTGCGCCGTCCGGTGGATAGTGCGGCGATTGAAAGTCGTACCCAACATATTCGAAACCATGCGTGTGGTACCTGGGGTCGAATTCCAGTTCCTCACTAGAATTCGTGACAGCTGTATCAATCTTTTTGTTGGCCGCTCCCAATACGTATCGAAACGCAGGGCCAGTGACATCGATCCTCAAGCTGGGAATCACGCGGGTTTCATCTCCGATCGTTTTAAATCCACCAGCCAATTGAAGTTGAGCGACCACGACTGTCGCTTTGGGGCTACCCTTGGCAGTGGAAAGGCCCCATGGCGTTCCTTTCGCATAGGGCTTGTCGGGGCATTCGATGACCGGGACATTCTCGAATCGAAAGGGGACGGTCAGCTCTTCAAACTGAGTATGCAGAATGACTTTACCAGCTAATCCAGCAGGTGGCTTCGCATTGGAACCTATGGCGTAACCTGGCTTCCCAAATTGGTCCCAACTCATAACGATCGGAGCCAAATCCATCCGCTTGCCGTCGGCCCGAACCACTCGGAAGTCATCCACCTTCGCAGTCCTGGCAAAGTATGCGATCCAGAATTCTTCGCCTTGAATGCCAACTTCGGAGATAATTTCAAAACCCGCCGCTTTCAAATCGGGATCTGTCACGGGCTTGCCGATCTGACTCAGCAGTTCTGGAATCATGATGGACTTTGTTTCAGTCGCAACCCTCAGCGTTACCTCGCCTTCGACAATTGTGAGTTTTGTCGGTGCGACATCGGGATGTTCCAGATGCAGTCGAATCTGCACACAGTCATACGGGCTGAAGATATCGCTCGCCGAACGCTTGTCGACAAAACCGTGAAACGGACTGGGACGAAGCACTGCATCAGGATTCGTGGTGAGTTTTAGGAACTGTGCTGGATCAGTTTCGATTTTCTTTATTTGCAGGTTTCCGATCTCAACAATTCTGCCCGCGATCTCGCCCCCGTACTCAATATCAAAGGTCAGCAATCGAGCCAGCGGTTGTCCCTCATTCTTTTTTTTGTACCCGTCGGGCATCCACCCGGCACGACCTCTCAACAAAAGTCCTTTCGGGAGTCCTTCCAACTTTTCAACAATGACAGCTGCCCCGCGAAATTCTTCCTTGTCAACTTGCGGAGAGAATCCCGCTGCGGAAGGCTTCGATCGCGTAGGCTTGTCTTCCGTTCCCTCGCTTGCTCCGCCCGCCATCAGAGCTGTGAACAGTTCGTTGGGGATCGCCCTGAGATTTTCCCGCGATTTTGCCGGAAGATTGAGAATCGTTTCCACGACAAGTTCCTTTTGTGCTGACTTGGCACTGGAAATCATCGCGTCACCCACCAGGCCCATATTTTTGGTCAGAAAGGGCATGGCTTTGCGATATTCATCCAGTCCCAGCGGAATGAGCTTCTCGATGGCAGCGTGCAGATCCTGTGTTGTTTGTTGATCCACGCACCGTTGTCGCATGGATATCTCCAATCCATCGGTCACTGTGATGCCCAGGCAGACTGCCTGAACTCCATTGAGCGTCTCGAAATCGCTGGTGAGACCGCGCCCCTTGGTGGTGGCTATTGCCTTTAAGTCTCGCGTCATTACAGTCGCCAGCACGAGATGCTGCGAGGGATCAATAATTTCCATCTCTGGTCGCGGTTCGGCTTTGCCGCCGTGAATGATCAAATCCTGCAAGACATCTTCTCGGCCACAGATGACAATGACTCGTGGAGAGGGGAAATAGATAAAGCCGGATGCTGGAGCACCGGGAAATGGTTTGTCCCGAAAGTAAGTGATGCCGCCGTGATAAGTTACGGCCTCTGTCATCGATTGAAACGTCTGATTCTTTGTCAGGTCGACCAATTGTGACAGCCTCACGACGGCCACTACTTCCTTCTGTCCAAGAGTTCCCAAAGTTATCAGGGTCTGAAATAGATCGGGCGTCTGCCCTGGCTTGATCGCATTGGCGCCTGCAGCAAGATCTCCGACGTACCGCATTCCGATTGTGATACTTTCGATGTCGTCGATACTAAATCCCGCTTCGCTACGAATCTTCTCGAGCGATTCACGGAGCATTTCACGAGCTGCTCCTTGTTCAATCAGCCAATCGACGAACGAGGATTTCAAGAGATCGGCTGGCCTGATGTAAACGATTGCTTCGGCATGCGGCGGAATCCATGCGAAATCAATGGACGCTCTCGATGTGTGCGGCCGAGCAACCTTCCACATCGCCAAGCCAATCCCCGCCAGAACCACCAAGGCAATGATTCCAACAACTTGTGAGAATCGGCCACGCGACGCTTTTCTTGATGACTGAGGTCCATCGGCACCGGGCGTCGCAACACCCGAATCGGAATTCAGCATCGGCTTATTATCCAGATTGTCCAAGACCGAAAACGTCTGAGCACAGGCGGGACAGATGACCTGTTGCCCGATGAGACTGCGATTGAACATCGCGATCTCTGTGCCGCAAAAAGGGCAGGTGCTGGTGGCCGTATCCGTCATGTCCCGCTTCTCCGAAAGGAGGAATTTCTGGTTGCTGCCGACGTTGTCTAAATAGGCTATCTAAGCCTTTCAATTGTAGCCAAACTCGTGAGAATTCGGGCGAGCGTGATAAAACAATGTCGACACTTTTTGAAGTCGTGATATCAACAAAAGTAGAACAGGGGGCTGGCTTCACTGCTTTGTTCGAGCGTGGACGAAGCCTCGACGAGTCACCAGAAATGCGACGAGAACTCTACTTGTCGCCGAAGTACGGGCGCAGGATTGTCCGGACAACTCGACGATTTGCCTCCGGAATTAGTCGCCGCACATAAAATCTTCGTAACTCATCGCGCCGGGTCTCTTGCCAGATTGACGGACGGTCGAAATCGACGATACGTTATATGATCGCACCATTATGTTAACGAAGATTCGTCGATGATCGTGACTCTGTTCTTAACACCTTGATGTCTGGGGCAACCAATGAACGTGAACACCTTCAATTTCCCAATCAGGCAGGCCGCCGTCCTGGTGCTGATTTCCCTGGTCTCGTGCGGATGCAACTCGCAAAGGGAGAAGCCCGCCAGGGGGCGTCATAAGATCGTGGCCACCAGTCCTCAGGTTAAGGCCGTTATGATCACCCAGTCATATGTCTGCCAGATTGAGGCGCAGCGCTTCGTTAAAATCTGTGCTTCGGAGCGAGGGAATCTCGATGAGGTCGCCGTCAAGGAAGGCCAGATGGTCAAGGAAGGTGACCTATTGTTCAAACTCCGGCCAGTTTTAAGTCAGGCCAAGCTGGATGCCGAGCGTGCCACAGTCAAGATCTCGCAATTGGAAGCCAATACCACAAAGTTGCAGGCCATGCAAAAAATGTCGAGTGAGCAAGAACTGGCAATACGAGAGGCCGAGTTGGACAAGGCGAAAGCCAGAGAGCGGATGCTGGCGGCCAAAGTGGACCGTGCTACCGTCACGGCACCATTTGGCGGGATAATTCAACGGATCCATCATCAAAAGGGCACTCTGGTCGAAGATGGCGATGTCCTGACGACTTTATCTGATAGCAGCTCGATTTGGGCTAATTTTGACGTTCCGGAAACCCGGTACTTTGAATTCATGGCCGATCGGAACCAGAACAAAGACGATCTCAAGCTTGAACTCGTGCTGGCGAACGGCACCAAGTTCAAGCACCCTGGCAAGCTTGGTGCGATTGTCGCCGATTTCAACAACCGGACGGGAACGATCCCCTTCCGAGCCGATTTTCCGAACCCGGACCGCCTGCTCCGTAAGGGGCAGACTGGCAATGTGTTGATTCACCGAGTCCTGAAAGACGCGCTCGTGATTCCTCATCGGGCGGTTTTCAATTTGCTCGATAAGCGGTACGTTTTTGTTGTCGACAATAATGATGTGGTGCATCAACGTGAGATCGAGATCACCAATGAATTAGAGGATCTCTTTGTTATCAAACAGGGAGTTGGAGTGAATGACAAGATCGTCCTCGATGGTGTCATGCAAATTCAAGACGGCGAGAAGATTGAATATGAAGATCTTCCACAGCCAGTGATCAAGTAATTCGGAACACATTAGCGCGTAGGGGCTGGCAAAAGTGACTGGTACATCATCCGGAGCCCTCGCGTCCGGTTCTGGATTTCTTGCAGGCGATAAACCAGGGCTTAGCTTCCGGCGGCTGATCGAACTGCCAGGAATCGTTGCCACACCTGGCGCGATCTAATCTGGCGGTTTCCTGTACGCCTTTGTCAAAGCGCTCCATCTCGTTTCAGCACCACTGACACCGACTCCGTCAATCACAACGAGCGGTGTAACAGTCGCACTTCTTCCCAGTTCATAGCCGTTCCCAAAAGTCGTCGCTTGACATATTCCCATATGGGAATATAATTGAGCCATGCCACGAGCCTCTACCACTTCCGACGTGTTCAATGCCATCGCGGAACCGCGACGACGTCAGATCATCGAACTGCTATCGCAGCATCGGAACCTGGCGGTTGGGGCAATCGTGCTGTCGCTCGGACTGCCTCAACCGGCGGTGTCGAAACATCTCGGCGTGCTGCGGGAAGTGGGGCTTGTTTCCGTTAACAAGCAAGGCCAAAGCCGCGTGTATGAACTCAATCACGAGCAACTGAGACCCGTCTACGACTGGGTTAAAACTTTCGAACGGCATTGGGATCGTCAACTTGACCGGATTCGCGAACGGGCCGAAAAACGAGCCCTTGCCAACACAACTCAACCTGACCAATCGACCGACAAAACCGACCAGAAGGAACAATCATGACCACCGGAATTCAGACTCAGCCTGCGATCGAAACCATCGAGATTCAAAAGACGGTCGAAATTGCGGCTCCGATCGAGATTGCGTTCGCGGCAATGCTTGACGAACTGGGACCAGAAGCCCAAATGATGGACGGCAAGCCCATGCCTTTTGAGTTGGAAGCCTGGCCAGGTGGGCGCTGGTACCGTAATTTGAAAAGTCAAACAGGAGTTTTCGCCGGACACCTGTGGGGGCATGTACAGGTGATCAAGCCGCCAACGCTACTCGAAATCTGTGGCCCGCTGATGATGTCGTACCCCGCGGTGAATCATCTGCAATATCGATTCACAGCCGTGGGCTCGGGCACGCGCCTGGATTTCGTGCACCGCGGAACGGGATTGATTTCCCAGCAGCATCGAGAAGGAATGCCGCTTGGCTGGGGACACTGGATGGAGAAAATCCGCCAGCGTGCTGAACAGAAGGCGTGATAGAACGTTCACAATGGCCGGCCGTTGGACGAATGGTCGATCTTTCCAATTATCATTCCACCCCAAACGAGATACCACCTGCAGGAACCCTGTGTTATGAATTCGACAACTCTGCAAGATCATCAAATCGTATCGCGCCAGGAATGGATGCGTCTCTCTCGCGAATTCCTGGACAAAGAGAAAGAACTCACGCGGCAGAGCGATGAACTCGCCCGGCAGCGCCGTGAACTCCCCTGGACTGCGGTCGAGAAAACGTATGTTTTCGACAGTCCGCACGGTAAGTTGGGCCTGGCGGATTTATTTAACGGCCGGTCACAACTCGCGGTCTATCATTTCATGTTCGGTCCCGATTGGACCGAGGGTTGCCCTGGTTGCTCGTATGTTACTGATCATATCAATGGCACACTTGAGCATCTCGCCGCGCGGGATGTTTCGCTCGTTCTGGTCTCACGGGGCCCGCTGGAGAAGCTGACGGCATTCAAACAGCGAAGGGGCTGGAAACTGCCCTGGGTCTCATCAGGATGTTGGGATTTTAACTTCGATTTTGGAGTCGCGTTCACTCCGGAGCAAGTCGCGAGCGGAGCCAACGCTTACAATTTTGGAACGACCCCGCCGCACGGAGAAGAGAATCCAGGGCTGAGCTTTTTCCACAAAGCCTCCAGCGGTGCTCTCTTTCATACTTACTCGACGTTCGGTCGCGGTTTGGACGCGCTGCTCGGCACGTATGTGATTCTCGACCGTGCTCCGCAGGGCCGCGATGAAGCCAATCTTACCAGTCCCATGTCGTGGGTCCGTCACCACGACAAATACGAACCAACTTTGACGAGCATCGAATCATGCTGCCACAACTAGAACCACGATTGACATCTGGCTGTTGCCGGAACAATCAACGGCAATCGCCGGGATTTCGAAGACGTTGGGACTTGGTCACCGGCGGTTTGTCAGCCAGCCTGTGGATCTTCCTGCCAAAGTGCCCCGCCTGCCTCGCAGCCTATCTGACTTTTTGGGACGGGGCTCGGACTCTCTTTCGCGCAGGCGGCCTATCTTCGCTGGTCGCTGGTGTGGTTGAGTGCGGGGTTTTTATGTTATCTCGCCGTGAAACAGTCGTTGAAACTCGGTTCGTCGAAATCAGAACATTCGCATTAATGCGGGGGCACTGAATTGAACTTCGACAATACGGGAGATGTGCTACTGTTTCGGGTCGTTGGGATTGAGGAATCGAGTATGACATATCAGTCTTCAACTCGTCTCATATGGTGAACGCAAATGGTCAACACTTTTTATTTGACTGAATTCGCCGCTTTCGGCTTGATACCTTTGACGTCATTCGCGACTGAGAACTTGGCAAGATCCCAGAGCAAAATTGAAGAATTTGTCAGGGCGGATGCGAGTTGCTTGCCGTCTGGAGAAAACTGAAATGCGTCGCAGCGTGAAACATCTGGAATTCGTATGGTGACTTCACCTGTTTGAACATTGGCGACTTCAATCGAACAGGAATTCCCAAACGTATAATAGGCAACTGATTTCGAATCGGGCGAAAATGCCAACGGAGAAATGCCGAGACCGGGAAGTCTTGTCTGCCACAGAGTTTGCAAAGTTGCAAAGTCTCGATAGATCACTTTCGGCACCGGCAGGCGTGGCTTTGAGGCTGCGTCGCCCTCGAAATATTGCGAACTGACCAACGAGCGACCGTCCGGAGAGAGCAAGCAGCGATTGTACATGCCTCCAATCGGAAAGTTCCGGCGTTCCTGCCCGTTGGCTGTGTCAAATTCGTAGACTTGTCCAAACATTTCCACTAGCAGAGTCTTCGCGTCCGAACTGAATTGCCCCATGCGGCGGTTACGGAGTCCTGAGAGGTCGCGCTCTTGATTGTTGCGATTATTGGGATCCAGTGGCACAAATGCGGCTATTTTTGTTTCGTGCGTCTCAAGTAATTTTCCATTCGCCGTGTTCCACCACCTGATTCGCATGTCATCTCCCCACGTGACAAACCGGCTGCCGTCGGGCGAGAAGTGGACGGGCAGGGAGTTGCTGCGCGGGCCGTGCGCCTCAAGATTCTGGATTCGCTTTCCTTTGGAAAGATCCCAGACTCCCAACGTGTCGTCGTTCGATAGTGACACTGCCAGACTTCCATCGTGAGAAACGGTCAGGCCGTGCACCCCCTGCCCTGGCTCATGATCGAAGCGGTACTTTTGTTTTCCCGTAGCAACATCCCAAACTCGCAAGGTGCTGTCGCGACTCGCAGTCAGCAGCGTTTGGCCATCGGGAGTAAACCGCATTTCGTTGACGGATTCGACATGGCCATCGGGAATTGCAACGGCCGGTTCAAAATTGGTCAGGTCCCAAAAATGTATCAGACTTCCATTGGCTGCTGCGACCAGCCAGGTTCCATCGCGACTGAATGCGACGGATCGTGGCTCGCGGCATTCGAACGAATGAATTCTCTGTTGAGTCTCCATGTCCCACAGCTCAACGACATGGGTGTGGATATAGCCGGCTGCCAGCAAGCGGCTTTCAGGGCTGATGGCGAGGAGCTCGGGGTTGTTCACAGGTTCTCGTTGAGCATAAAAGTGCCAAGCCACCTGACCAGTGGCAGCATCGAGCACCGCCGACCCTTGGGGGCCAGAATGCCCCGTGACCAGCCACTTGCCGTCTGGTGAATACTTCGCAGCGAGATTCATTCCCTGGTATTCTCGAAATAATTCACTGGGCGCGGCGTCGGTTTGCCACTTCCAAAACAAGGTCTTGTGTCCCACAACAACGAGAGTCTGGCCATCCGGTGAAAACGCAACGGCACGGACGCCCAGTTTCGCCCAATTAGCCCTTTTCAGTTCCTCGCCCGATTCCACATTCCAGAACCTCACGCCGCCATCCGGAGTTGACAGGACGAGCGTTTTCTTGTCCGGACTGAAAATCAAGTTCATATTGTTGCTGGTGAGTCTATCCTGAGGGAGCGGAAACACTCGTTGTCGCGGCGATTCTGTAACGAGCACTACGATCCGATAATTTGGCTGCAGCACACCAGTTGATAGATCGTCCAGTACCACGGCCGCTATTAATTTGCCGTCAGGTGAAGTTCGGACCTTCATCACCAGGCTAGTCCCAAAATCGAAGCGTGGATCTTTGACTGGTAGCCCAGAATCGCGACTGAGTAGCGTCAGACTCCCTTGAGTGTTGATCATCAGCAATCGATCGTCTGCGGAAAACTCAATCGTCTTGAATGCCCCGGAAACGCGGAACTGTTCCGTACCAAACCGCTGAACAGCCCCCATGGGCAACGGATTCAAATCCTTGTTGGGTTTCGGCGTCAGTGACTTGGTCGCGCGATCCGCAGCCGGTTTTCGTTCATCACTCTTTGGCCGGACCTTGCCGTCTGAATCCGCCAATCCAGTTGTGTGACAATTGAAGAGAATGACGGTACAAAGAACAACAATGGGCGTGGAGAAATGGCCTCGAACAGCGATGGTATTCATGACGTCAGCTTTCGCGTCGATCGACCGGACGGATGCGATTTCGGATCGGGAGAATAGTGTGAATCCGAACGTTACTTCACGAGAGTTTCTAAGACCTGCTTTAAAGAGCTTACCACCGTGTCTTGGTAGTCTTCAAGGGTGCGAGGTCCGCGTATCGGCATTTTACTTCACACGGGGGAGGTCGCGAAATGAGAATCAAGATTCGTATTTCATCCCCTTTTCGTGTCATTCGCATGCTTCGTGGTGCAATCTGTATTTCCGAATCCGCGTTATGCGATCATGAACGGAAGCCGCTATGCGGATCCCATTGAGGGCACTCACACTACATGTGAGGCGGCTGAAACCACCAAAATGTTTAATTTGTTTTTTACAAGACTACGCCATCAACCATCCTGGCACGGGTCCGGTATTCCGTATGTAAATTTGTTCTGTTCAAATGAACAAGCGGTACTTCGTTCTCTACTTCTCAACCTGCGTAATAGGAATAACTGCGTAGAGGGCCAGCTGGCCGCTTCTCAACTCTTACCGCTTCGGGGAAACGGCCTGGTTGCCGTCCGGTTGCAGTGGTTTGGTCGGAACAATTGCGTCGGTAAAGCGATCCCAATACTCCGGATCGAGCGTTCCAAAAAAATGATCCCAGATCAACGTGTAGAAACCAAAATTGTAAGCCTTGTGCTCGTGATGCTCCGCGTGAAAAGTGCTTGTTCCGATCAGTCGCAAAGCCGGAATCCGTTTTGTCGCGAGGGGAAACAGTTCCACTCCGCTGTGCCCGATCGTCCCGAACACCACATTCAAGATCAGGTAGGCGAACAGAGCTGGTGGCGATATGGTATAAGCCAACAAGAATGCGACCATCAATCCGCTGAATCCAAGAACTTCCAACGGATGCAGCATGAACAGGCTGTAGGGATTGGTCATTTCGTGCCGGTGATGGAAACGGTGCACCAGAGCATAAATCAAGCGGTGGTGTGCGATCCGATGCAAGACGTACATCCCGAGATCCATCGCCAGCAGCATCACCATCAAGTCGAGAACCACGTTCCAACCAGGCTTGTTTTGCAGGACGATATAGTCCGCCCGCCAGAGAAACCAGCCAATGAGCGAGACTAGTCCATTCAGAATGACCGCCAAGATCACAGCGGAGAATTCGACGACAGAAAATGGTTCCCACTCGGAGAAGATGCGACGCTTGGCAAACAGTTTACCCAGCAACCAGCACGCAGTCACCGACGTCGCAAAAATCAGGAAATTCGACGCCAGGAACACCAACGTGGCTTCGAGCCAGGAGGCATCGCGAAATCTTTGCA
>JAQGHT010000626.1 GCA_028291565.1 Planctomycetaceae bacterium
CGAGCCGTTCGGGTTCATCTCCCTGAACCTGTTCCGTCTTGCCTTTGGGAACGGAGCAAAACCCGCAGGGCCGCGTGCAAACATTCCCCAAGATCATGAAAGTGGCGGTTTTTTGAGACCAGCACTCGGTTTGATTGGGACACTTGGCGCTTTCGCAGACGGTTTCCAGCTTCAATTCTGCGATCAGATTGCTGGTAAACGCCATGCCCGGTTGCGGCATGGGCCGTTTGAGCCACGGTGGTAGCCGCCGTCGGGGTGGCGGGAGTTCGGTCGGCGTTGAATTCAAGATTTCAAGCATATGCGATGACTTTTCGCGTTCGGCGGAGCAAGGCATGCCCCGTATAAATGTGATAGCGGTGGTAGCCACACGCCTTGGCCAATAGTCGAGCGACGCTTTCTCGAACGGTATGCATGGAAACGGCTCCCATTCGCTCAGCCGACAATGAAGTCGATCGGCGATGGACCGAATTGGAATGGCATAACTGCATCCAGTCTAAATTCGGGCAGACGTTTAAAAACGCTCCATGGTAACTGATCCAGGACTTTATTGCCGCTCCAACGAATCCGACCTGGCCACTGCGACACCAGATTCCCGGATCGCTGGCCTGCTGCCAGCCTACGACTTTCGATTCTTCACACGTGCCAAGTAATGCGGATTCGAGCGCGGCCCGATAGGCTTCCAATCCCAATCCCAGCCGTTGAAGTGGTAGGATTGGATAAATTGCGAGTTGTCCCGGAACATGCACCAGGCAACCTCCGCCGCGATTTACCCAACGCACATCAATTTGACGAGCCAATAATTCGCCGGGCTCGCAACGCAAATGTGAGCGGCTTCCTTCTCGACCAATCGTCATCAGCGGCGGATGCTCGCAGATCAATAGCGCACCCTGCGCATCCGTCCGGCCGCTGAGCTCGTATATCAATTGCTGTTGCAGCTTCAGGCAAGACTCAAAGTCTACCAGACCAATCAGATACACTTCGAGAGAACTATCGTTCCGAGTCTTTCCTGTGGCGAATAGCGACATTTCGAGCTGCTTCCTACAGGAACGAAATTAAACTCGGGACGCAAAATTGCCTGACTCTCCAGGCGTGGAATGGATCTCGGGATTTCCAGCTCACCAACAAACCGAAAGCAATGTCATCCTGCTCACGGCAGTAGCAGTCACACCAAAAATCTGTGAGCAGCCTTCGGAAAGTGGCATTTTCATCCCCACGAGGTATGCATCGACCATTCTACCCCTATGGTCGAGGTCCCTCAACGAGGAGGGATCCTGAATTCCCATGCCAGTCTCGAATTTGTTAGGACAGGAGTTTCAACAGGAGATTGTCATGCGGGTAAGGGTGCCCTTTGTGCTGGGTGAAGGCTTCTCCATAGGCGACACCAATCTCTTTCCCACGCGAACTACTCCAGCGGCAACAACTCTCGAGGTACTCGTCGATTCCGTGCTGCTGCATCAGCCAGCCGCGCTGACTTTCGTGGCAGGCCAGCATATCTCGCTTGAGAGCAAAGGTTTCAGAGATATCAATGATGAACTCCGGCGGAATCGGCCGGCCATACCAATCAATCCCCTCAATGGCATCCACGTAATAGAGATGCGGAATTTTTGTGGTAGGCGGAGCGGGATTCGCCACACACGTGTCAAAATTTGGTACAGAGGCCGCGAAACACGCGTCGCGCACCAGCCGGCTCGTCATTTCGTGATCGCTCATGTAGTCGATCGGCGGAGCGGTCAGGACGATATCCGGCCGAGTCTGCCGAATCGCTTCTGTGACACGTCGACGGCCTTCATTGTCGATAATAATTTGCAGATCGCGAAATTCCAGACACAGACACTCGGCGCCCAACAAAGCCGCAGCTTGACGGGCTTCTTCACGCCGAACGCGAGAAATGTCAATGGGGCCGAGCTTCGCACTCCCACAGTCTCCAGGGGTCATGGTGGCAATCGAAATCGCACAACCAAGCTTTTTCAACCGTGCCAAAGTGCCGGCACATTGGAACTCAACATCGTCGGGATGAGCGTGGATCGCCAGGACCCGGGGAGAATTCGATGATTCAGCCATTGCATTCTCTTGCGTGGATTTGTTTGATAATACGAACTTATGGTTACGAACTTGCCGATCTTATAGCTCGCGCGGATGAAAATGTCACATTCCGAACGGTTATCTCATATTGCAGAGTGACAGCCAAATCCGCGAAAAGTAACGTTGCCAGCGAGCCTCCCGCCGAATTGAGAATTCTCAGTCGCCCGACCCATCAATGCGGACTGTTGCATGGATGGTAGTGTCGCCGACAGTGGATGATAAGGAATCCGACCACTCCATGGCTACCTCGACCCAGCCCGCACCGGGCAGCGTTCCCCGGAAACCTGGCCAGTACCTGCGTCACACAAAAATTCCGACACTGATGTTTCCAAACTCCAAAGAAGCGGCCAAACGTGTCGCGGCGATGGTGGAAGCCCTGGTGCGCGAAAACAACGCGGCCGGCCGCCCCACGGTGCTCGGTTTGCCGACCGGGTCAACACCTGTCGGCGTCTACCGCGAATTGATTCGGCTGCACAATGAAGAAGGCCTGGATTTTTCGCAAGTCGTGTCGTTCAATCTCGACGAATACTTTCCGATGACACCTGCGTCGATACATAGCTACCATTGCTGGATGCATGCGAATTTCTTCGACCATGTCAATATTCCCGCAGAGAACATTCATATTCCGCGCGGTGATTTGCCTTATGAAGAAATTGAACAATGGTGCGAGGACTACGAGCAAGCAATTCGGAACGCGGGTGGCATTCAATTACAATTGCTGGGGATTGGACGCACAGGGCATATTGGGTTCAATGAACCCGGGAGTTCTGCCAATTGCCGTACGCGAATGGTGGCACTCGATCCGATGACGCGGAAGGATGCCGCCGCCACCTTTTTTGGGGAAGATAACGTTCCGGTGCAGGCCATCACCATGGGCGTTGGTTCGATCCTGGATGCCAAACGCATCGTCATCATGGCCTTAGGTGATCATAAATCAAAGATTGTTCGCAAGGCCGTTGAAGGTGATATTAACGACGACGTCACTGCCAGTTATCTGCAACGTCATAACAATGTTTTGTTTGTGCTGGACGACGCCGCGGCCAGCGAATTGACTGCCATCAAGACACCCTGGCTGGTTGGTCCTGTCGATTGGACTCCAGCTCTGGAAAAAAAGGCGGTCATCTGGTTGGCTCGTGAAACCAAAAAGCCGTTGCTCAAATTGGAGCGGCGTGATTTTATCGAGCACTACCTGCACGATCTCGTCCGCAATGGCATGACTGCGGACGGTCAGCGTCAACGCGTCTTCGACTCGTTATTGAAGGGGATTTGCGCATTTCCAGCGGGGACTGAGCGAAAATCAGTCATCTGCTTCAGTCCGCATCCTGATGACGATGTCATCTCAATGGGCGGAGCATTGATCCGCATGGCCGAACAAGGTCATGATGTCCATGTCGCCTACATGACGAGCGGTAATATCGCCGTCTTCGATCATGACGCAGTGCGGCATCTGGATTTCGTGAAGCAATTCAATGCCATCTTCGGTCTGGAAACGGTGGCCGGATGTGCCTTGGATTGCAAGATTCGCGCGGCCCTGGCAAACAAACAACCGGGCGAGCCCGATATTCCGGAAGTCCAGGAAATCAAAGGTTTGATTCGGAAGACCGAAGCCACTGCTGCGGCCATCTGCGCGGGTGTTCCCGAAGAAAAGCATCATTTCCTCAATCTGCCCTTCTATAAGACGGGCAAAGTTGAGAAAGCTCCGGTCACAGACGCCGACGCCGAAATCATTGTCGATTTGTTACGGAAACTCAAACCGGCGCAGATTTACCTGGCCGGCGATCTTTCAGATCCGCATGGAACACACCGAATGTGCGCCAGCGGGATCTTTATGGCACTGCGGATCATCAAGGACGAACCGTGGTTCCCGGAAGTCTGGATGTACCGTGGTGCCTGGCAAGATTACGAACCGCACGAGATCGAGCTCGCGGTGCCGCTGAATCCGGAAATCGTGCAACGCAAGAAACAGGCGATATTCAAGCACGAGTCTCAAAAGGATGCGGCGCTGTTCCCTGGAAACGACGAACGCGAGTTTTGGATGCGAGCGGAAGATCGCACCAAAAACACTGCGGCGATCTACAATCAACTGGGACTGCCCGAATTCTACGCGATTGAAGGATTTGTGCAGTGGCGCGGACAGTTAGTCTGAAACCAGAGCGCTGCAGCACTCCGTATCGGGTGAGGTCAGCCAGACGCGAAGCGGCTGGTGAGGCCTCCGTCGATTGGCACGCATTGGGCGAATACAAATAATGACACTTTTCGCCGAGCCCCCGCCATCGGGCTTGCCCCGGTGGGTTGTCGGCCTGTGCACTACCCTTTTTCCAGAGAGTAATGATACTTCAAGTAGTGCAAAGGCCGTTTAACCACCCCGGCGAGCGGGGTGGCGGGGGATTGGCGAATAGTCTCTAAACGAACACTGCGTTGAGAGGGCGCACAAAGCTCCTTCAACTGCTTCATGTCACCTGGATTCTCAACGACTCGACGATTCGGCGGACGTTGATGAACGCTTCTGATTTCGGCAACTCGGCGGCGTGCTGCAGTTCTTCCTGCAATGTGCCCAGCAGATGGTCCTTCAGCTGGTGCCCCAGCCATTCCAGCCGATGGGCCGTGAACGACGTGTGCAACTGACGGAAATAAGCCTCGACAGTCCGAAGCGTTCCACCGGTCCCAGAAATCGCGGTTTCGCCCGCGATAACCGCACCGGTTCCGCCGGCCACGTGGAGCACGGCCTGAATCGCCGCGTCATGGGCGACCGGCGCAATGGCATCACCCAGCGGCCCACCACCGGCAAAGAAGAGCGCGACTGATGTGACAGGCCGGGCTGCGGCTGCCAGACTATCAAGCTGTTTGAGAAACTCGAACATGCGGGGGCTGTCGGCTTGAAACGTCTCCATCTGTTTTGCCACAACAGACTGCAGCTCCGTTTCGAAATCGAGCTGATCATGTGCCTCGTGGACGAGACGCAATAACTCAGCTCGTTTCTCACCAGTAATCAACCGCGCGATCCGTGGTCGCAGCAGGTCGTTCCCGAGCTCCGAAAGTTGATACAGTCCGTCGAACAAGTTTTCGATGGCTTTCAGAATGACTTCACGCTCGGACTTCTGATATTCCCGGATTGGATCTGATTCCGGACCAGTTAATTTGGACTTGGCCCAGCGTACCGACCACAATAGTCCGTCGCCCAAGGTGTTGTAGAAGTCGTGGACCTTCTTGGTCCAGCCTTGTCGCTGATGCCGCCACCAATTGCGAATTTCCTGAACGAGAATTCGATTCGGAATTGCCGGCCAATTGGAAACTCGAGCCAGCTGGCGACTCGTCAGCAGTTCGGCCGCAGTTCGAAACTCCTGACTGCGAAGTTGAATCTCGGTCAGGTATGCGGGGATGCCATGTTCGCGATCAACAAGTTGCCGCAATGAACCGCGTAACGTCCGAAACTTGATTGAGGTAAAGTGCAGCTCTGACAAATCCGCCCGCAAGTCGTGGGGCTGTATGGAATTGAGAACCGCTTCGGGAACCGTTGACAGGGGGACAGTTTCGGTATTGGTATCCGACGGATTGGCTAACGGCCATTCCCGAGGATAGAACGGTAACCGGTTGGACTCAGCGGCCCGCCGATCATTCGGTGCGACATACACCATTTCCGGCCGAATGCCAGTCTCTTTCGTAAATGTCGCCAGCCACAGGGGCCAGTAGCCTTCGTCCTCAGGTAACAAAACTTGATTGAAGACAATCACGACAGCCTTGTCTTCTGCCCCGGCCTTGCGGAAGAACTGCTTCACAGCAGCATCGTTGTATTTCTGTTGCGTCAACACGGCTACCAGCACGTCAGCACAATGCCGGATGCAGTCCGCTCGATGCCAATTCACGGCCGCATCGCTGTCGACATCTGGCGTGTCCAGAACCAACATGTTTGACGGGACGGAGGGACTCTCTTTCCAGAACAAACGATCCGAATCGGAATTTTTCAAAGCGGAATCAGACTGCGTCCATTCTTCCAGCTCAAAACCCTGGAAGACATCCGTGAGATCATGTTTCTGGGCGAATCCAGGTGGGACAAGACAAACTGGATGTTTTGTTCCGGACGCCAACGGACTGGTCGCGCTGACTCGGCTGCCAGCCAGATGGTTGAAGATGACGCTCTTGCCAATATTTGTTCCGCCGACAACCGCTACGACGATATACGGATCGGATTTGAGTTGCGGCAACAATTTGCGAGACAGCGTTTCAAACCATTCTCGCTGATTCAAGGGAGGCATTTGCAGCAACGAGCTGGCCTGCTCCAATTCCAGCAGAGCCG